>DATKSX010000259.1:0-4425 GCA_035531415.1 Chitinophagaceae bacterium | reverse complement strand
CGTCGGCTCCGAACCGCTCGCAATCCCCGGCCACCCGGATCAGGTCCGGATTGTTCCCTCCCCGGGCATTCCTAAGGGTGGCAAATTTGTTGATATTGACCGAAAGCTTGGTCATGGGTGCAAAAATACTTAAAAAGAGGTCAGGCCCTTACCCCGGTTGCATTCTTCTCCTGCGGATCTCTGTCCGGATCAGGCTGAGTTCCCGGCTCATCTGGCCGCCGATGGCCCTGTTCTCTTCCGCCCTGCGGATCAGGTAAGGCATCACTTCCCGAACCGGCCCATAGGGAAGGTATTTGGATACCCGGTACCCCGCTTTGGCGAGATTAAAAGATAAGTGGTCGCTCATGCCGTAAAGTTGGGAAAAATGCACCCTGGGATGCCCCGGAGGAATTTGGTGGGCCGCCATCCAGTCTATCGCGACCCGGGTGCTTGCTTCATTATGGGTGGCAATGAAAAGGGATAACTGGTCCAGACGGGCCAGAGAGTAAAGGACCGAGTCGTTGTAATCCCGGTCCGTGGCTCCTTTGTCGGGCTGAATGGGGGAAGGGTAATGCATTATTTCCGCCCTTTCCCTTTCCTTTTCCATATAGGCTCCCCGGACCAGCTTCATGCCTGCGGTCCAGGGCTTTTGCCGCGATTCTTCCAGAAAATCCTTCAGGTACTCCAGCCGGTCGTGGCGATAAAGCTGGACGGTGTTAAAAACCGTGACCCGGTCCCGGTTAAATTCCTCCATCATCTCCACCGCCAGTTCATCAACCGGAATCTGAATCCAGGATTCTTCAGCATCCATCAGGACGCCTAAATGGTTCTCATGGGCCGCCCTGCAAATTTGCCTCACCCGATCACGCACCCTTTCAAACTCTGATGCTTCGGGGCCATCCAGGGGGAGCCCCTGATGAATCTTTTCCAACAGGGAAAAGCGGGAGAATCCGGTGATCTTGATGCTGATGAAAGGAATATGGGGCTGGGATGAAGCAAATTGAATCACCCGGAGGAACTCCGCCAGGTTTCTGTCATAGGTCTGCTCCCCGTCTTTTCCCTCCACCCCGTAATCGAGGATCACGTTGATGCGGTATGCCCCCAGGATTTCAGCGGTCTTGCCGGCCTGCTCCAGGGTCTCTCCGCCGCAGAACTGGTGGAAAATGGTCTTCCGGATAATCCCTTTTACCGGAAGGCGGAGCCGGAGCGCAATTACGGTCAGAAAAGAACCGATGGAAACCAGCCAGCCCCATTTCATGGCCGAAAAGATCCATTCGGATTTTTTCAATTCCTGGTCCGACCGGATTTCAAAAGCGATTTGGGTGTCATCGAAGGAAACAGTAGGGGAAATTGACATGTACCCGTTTTGGAGGTGCGCAAAGTTAAGGGATGGCGGGGATTCGACCCGCGTCAGGAAATCGCAGGAAGCGGTTTAAAACCGGCAACAGGTCAGAGTTTGAAGAGCTATTCCGGTTTTTATTAAAAATTCTTAAAAATTTTCAAGCGGTTCTTATCGAATATTAAAAAAAATCCGGGCAGAATGGGGCTGATCCCCACCGAGAAGGCCGACCTTAGGAACCCGGATCAGGCTCCAAAATTATCCGGTCATTTCGGGCTTTTTTCGTAATATTCAAATCGCAATTCCTCAAAAAGTATTACAGGCCTCAAAAAAAATGATCATGAAATACCTCCTATCCCTTTGCCTGCCGGCATTAGCCTGTTCGGTCCAGGCCCAGACCATGATATGCTGTCCCAGGCCCGGTCCCAGTGCTACGATGGAATTTGCCCGTTTTGCGAAGGATAAAAATTTCATTCAGGCCCATGAGGATCCCCTTCCCTTCGTCCTTCAGGATAAGACGGGAAAAGAGATACAATATCCCACCCCGGACGGAAAGGATGCCCATGCTTACGTGGTGATGGCCCCCTCCCCTACCCGCAATTATCTCTTCGTAGTCCACGAATATTGGGGCTTGAACGATTATATCCGCCAGATGGCCCAGCAACTGGGCACGGATATTGGCCACATCAACGTAATTGCCCTGGATCTTTACGATGGGAAGGTGGCCGCCACTTCCCAGCAGGCTGGCCAATATATGCAGGCAGTAAAAGACGACCGGGCCAGATCAATCATCCAGGGAGCGATCAACTACGCCGGTCCGAAGGCGAGAATCTATACCATCGGATGGTGCTTCGGAGGAGGATGGTCCCTTCAGGCTACCCTGATGGCCGGTAGTCAGGCAGGAGGGTGCGTTATGTACTATGGCATGCCGGAAAAGGACGTCAGCAAATTAAAAACCCTTCATGCGGATGTATTGGGCAATTTTGCCAACAAGGATGGCTGGATCAATCCTAAGGTGGTGGACCAGTTTGTCTCGGACATGGCAAAGGCAAACAAGAAACTGACCGTTTACCGTTACGATGCCGACCATGGTTTTGCCAATCCGAGCAATCCCGATCACGATGAGGCTGCAACAAAGGTTGCTTATGCCCGCACCCTGGCATTTTTCCGGGCCCGCGTGAAATGATCCGAAACGGATTCAGGCATCATCAGGGAACATACAATTGCTCCACCTCTTCCAGGGGCACTCCTTTGGTTTCAAAGACATAACGTCCTACAAAGGCGATCATGCAAAGATTGATGATCCCATAGATCCAGAAGGTCCTTGCTCCCCCCAGACCGCTGAGCATGACGGGGAAGGTGAAGGATACGATGGAATTGGCGGTCCAGTTACCGAATACTGCTATGGAAGTTGCGGTTCCCCGGATCCGGTTCGGGAAGATCTCGGCAACATAGACCCAGAGTACTGCACCCCAGGTGGAGGCAAACCCAGCGATATAGACAAACACCAGCACCAGAACCACATAATTATCCAGGGCATTGCGGTAAAACATCCAGCCTATCACCCCCATGCACACCCCCATAACGGCAGAACCGGCAAGCAGGAGCATTTTGCGCCCGATCCTGTCGATCAGGGTAAAGGCCAGAAGGGTAAAAACAAGATTGACAATCCCGGTGAGCAGGGTCTGGAGGAGCACACTGAGATGGACCTGGGTCTTTTCGAAAATCAGCGGCGCATAATAAAAAATGATGTTGATCCCGGTAAGCTGTGCAATCGAAGCGAATACCAGGCCTATTAATAAAACTTTCCGGTATCTTTTGGAAAGGATTTCCTTAAGAGAAGCATCCTGATGGGTTGCAAGGTCCTCCCTTACCACGGAAACCTGGGCGGGGGCGAGTTCTTCGGAGTAGATCCGGGCGAAAATTTTTCTGCTTTTCTCCAGATTTCCCCGGGCAACCAGCCATCTGGGGCTTTCGGGAATGGCCAACAGGAGCAGGAAAAAGATCACCGAGGGAACAAAAGCGATCCCAAGCATGAACCTCCAGTAATTATGGGCATCAAGGCCATGCCAATTACCCCTGACGATCCAGTAATTGGAAATGAAGGAGACCAGGATGCCCAGGACGATGGCCAGCTGTTGCATCATGCCCAACCTCCCTCTAAAACGGGGTGGCGCGATTTCGGAGATATAAATGGGGGCCACCGTGGAAGCCATCCCGATGGCGATTCCGCCAATGAATCTGAACCCTACAAGGGCTCCAAAACTCCATGCCGCCCCACTTCCCAGGGCCGCTACTATATAGCAAATTGCCGAGACCCTGAGCAGGGCAGCCCTGCCGAAACGGTCGGCCAAACGTCCGGCAATGAGTGCTCCTGGAATGCATCCGATAGAGGCTGCCGCCACCACCAGTCCCAGGGAGGAGGAGGTCAGGTCGAAATAATTTTTCAGGTATTGAATGGTCCCGGCGATAACGGCGGTATCGAAACCGAACAACAAGCCGCCAAGAGCCGCCACTGATGCTATGGTAAGAGTGAATCCTTTCATTGATTTTCCGGATTAATCAACAAAATACTCAAATACCCATTGCGGTGGTAAATTTCAGGAGCATGGCCCGTGGCTGGTCCGGGAAAATTTCCCCACAACCCCAGGCTCAATATTACTTTGGCCGGGGGATTTAAAATGAGATTAATGGAATATGCCCTGTTCGGGCGATAAAAACTGGGGCAATTTCAAGGAATCCCACAAAGATGATCCTTTCCTCCCTACGGGAGAAAAGGATGGGCCTCCGTCCCCGGTAAATATTTTCCGATTATTGAATCTTTAAAGTATCTTAAGCGACTTTTTACGCAAACCAAAATGAGTTTAAACTTCTATTATGAGCCAAGGACCCGGTAAAGGAGAACCCTTATTGCTGGGCCACGAATATCCCCCTGAGGGCGAGCAGGAGATCATTGATGAAATGATCCGGGAATTAAAGGAACAGCTCGTAAGGATGTATGCGGACACCAGGATGCTTCGCCAGATCCATCCCAAGATGCATGGGGTTGTCAAAGCTGAATTCATCGTGGAGCCGGGTCTTCCTCCCGAGTTGCGGGCCGGTGTGTT
>DATKSX010000258.1:0-4284 GCA_035531415.1 Chitinophagaceae bacterium | reverse complement strand
GCATTAAAGGCGGGGAGCCTGAAGTTCACCCTCCGGGGGAGGAAGCTGAAAGGGGAATTCGCACTCGCCCGGATGGCAGGCAAAGGAAATGCCTGGCTGCTGATCAAGCACCGGGATGCCTATTCCACCGAACTACCCTACCGAAGCGAAGACCATACTCCCAAAAACTCCCCGATCAACATGGCCCTCCTAAAGGCCGCGGAAAAGGGCGGAAAGCGCCCGGGGAAAAAGTCTGTATCCAAATAAAGCGGCCATGCCCCCCAGGGCCCACCCGGGAAACCAGGCCGGCACCAATTTTCCCCTTTTTCAAACCAGTTTTGGGGAAAGGGGCTCCAGATGTTCAATGGTGGTTGCGTGACCCCGCCCTTCAATATATCTTCATCTTTTGCTTACCGCATTACAATGCCCTGAACAAAATGTTCGAAAAACCAGCGTGATTGAACACCGACATCCAGGGTTGTTAACTCCATCCGAAAGGCACCGCAAGGTGTCTTTCGGGTTTATGGTCATAGCTGGCTCGCCTTTTTGAGGAACTCTGCCTTCCGCCTCCTGGAAATTTCCACACTGGTCCCGTCTTTCATCAGGGCAAATCCGCCCTCACCCTGGATATAGGAATGGAGGTGACGGAGGTTGATCAGGTGGGAATGGTGTACCCTGAAGAAATCCAGGTCTTCCAGCAGGTATTCGAATTCCTTCAGGGACCTGGAGACGGTCTTGCTGGATTTGTCCAGGAAATAAATCTTGGTGTAGTTGGCCTGGGATTCGCAACGGACGATGTCGGATACCGCGACAAATAACAGCCCGTTCAGGGTGGGAAGGGCAATCTTGCGGGGGCCCTGGGGAATATTTTTGACGTTCTGGAGGAAGACCTGGAGATTTTCCTGCATGGAGGAATGGTTCTGAAACCGTTTCTGCCGAAATTTTTCCACCGCAGCGCCCAGTTCCTCCAGGCTGAAGGGCTTCAATAGGTAATCCAAGGCGCTGAACTTGATCGCTTTCAGGGCATAGTTCTCAAAAGCGGTGGTGAATACCACATCGAATTCAGGACGCTCATATTGGCGGAGCAGCTCGAAACCGTTGTCATGAGGCATTTCCACATCCAGGAAGATCAGGCTCGGATGATGCCGGTCGATGGCTTTCTTCCCGGCAATAACGCTGTTGCACCCCTCTGCCACCTGGACATCCGGGAAATGGCGGGTCAGCATGGAAACCAGGATGTCCACGCAATGCTGCTCGTCGTCTATGATCACTACCTTGATCTGCATATTTTCCCCGGTTTGAGTTTCAGAACAGGAATTCGGCGGGCAGCCGGACCGTTACCTGGGTGCCCAGGGCAACGCCCTCCCCGTCTTCCATGTCGATGATTTCAATATTAGTTTCCTTGTTTTTGCTCAATTCACTGGTCAGCTTGATCCGTTCCTGGGTCACCTTCATTCCCATGGATTGGTGTACCGGCCCTTTCCGCTGCCGGATTTCCATGGCTTTCTTCCGGCCGATCCCGTTGTCGGATACCGTGCAAACGAACATTTTCCCGCTCAGGCTGATATCCACCAGCAGCTTCCCGGTTCCCTCCCGGTGGACCAGGCCGTGCCAGATGGCATTTTCCACGAAGGGCTGAATAATCAGCGGAGGGATCATCACATCATCCTGGTTGATGGAGGGATCCACATGGATGCTATAGCTGAACTTGTTGCTGCACCGGAGGCTTTCCAGTTCCAGGTACAAATAGAGGGACTGGAGTTCTTTGCTGAGCAGGACCTGGGAATGCTGGGTGTTTTCCAGGATGATCCGCATCAGCCGGGAAAACTTGGTCAGGTATTCGGAGGCTTCTTCGGTCTGATTGCTCCAGATGTACTTATGGATGGAATTCAGGGAATTGAAGATAAAATGGGGATTCATCTGGGAGCGGAGGGACCGGAGTTCCAGCTCCAGGGCCCTTCGGTGGGAAAGGACCTCCCGGTGCCGCATGTAAAAAAATCCGGCAACCACCCCGGATAGGGAAAGCAGGAAGGCTCCCAGGGCCAGGAACCAGATGCGCCTGGATTGCATCCTGCGCAGGCTGTTCTGTTCCCGGAGCAGCTTGATCTGGTTATCCTTGTTGTCCAGGTCATAGAGGGCCTGCATTTCGGCCAGATGCAGGGCAGTTGCTTCGTTGAAGATGCTGTCCTTCAGGGGGATCGTTCCCAGGAAATAATCGAGCGCCCTGCGGTAATTTCCCCGCTGTTCCCAGCCGGTTCCCAAGGCGGACCGGGCGGAAAGGGCGAAGGATTTGGCGCCGATCCGGGTGGCGATCTGCAGGCTGGAATCCAGGCTTGCGATCCCCTCGGTGAACCTTCCGGTCTTTAAAAGCAGGTTACCCCGACTCAGGTAATTCTGGCAGATGTCGATCCGGTCCGAGGCATTTCGGTTGGCTGAGATGGCTTTATCAAAATACTCCAGGGCAAGAGGGTAATTCCCTTTTTTCTGGTAGGCCTCTCCCAGGGAATTGTAACAGATGCCGATTCCCCGCAGGTTCCTGTTTTGTTCATTGATCGTAAGGGAACGCTTAAAGTTATCAATGGCCCGGTCCACCTCCCCAAGGCCTTCGTAGGCCAGTCCCAGATTAGCCAGGTTTATCGCGATCCCGTTGGAATTATTTTGTTCGGTCTCCAGGGTAAGAGCCCGGTCAAACTCCTCAATGGCCTTCTGGTATTGACCCAGGGAAAGCTGGATATTGCCGATGCTGTTGGTGGCAATCGTAATTTCCCGACGGTCATCGATCTTTTCCGCGATTTGAAGGGCCAGCAGGTGACAGGCGAAAGCCTGTTGGTTTTCGTCCAGCCTCCGGTATGCCACCCCCAAATTGTTCAGTACCGAAGCGATCAGCGTGCTGTCCCGCAGGCCGGTGGCCAGGTTGAGCGCTTTGCGCTGGTATTCGATGGCCAGCCGGTATTCTGAATTTTCCCGTTCTTCCACTCCGGTCAGATCGAAGGAAAGGGCCAGTGCACGGGTATCATTGAGCTGCTGGGCAAGTTGGGTGGACATGTGGAGCAGGCTGTCGATGATCCGGCGCGGCCCGGGCCTTAACCTGAAAAGCAGGGAGGTTGCCTGCTGCAGCATCAGGTTTACCTTCTGGGTGTCGGATGGAAGATGGCGGATGGAATCCAGGACCCGGTCCCCGATATGTTGTCCGGAGGCACCGAGGCTAATTCCCGAGAAAATAATGAGCCAGAACCTGCCCTTGAGCCCCCCCATGTTCCCCCCCATGTTCCGGTAGTTTCATACAAATTATAAAAAAAATTCATTTCATTCTCCTCAATATTTTCCCTTCCCGGAAAGGGTCATCCCGGCCGGGAAAGCAGGCAGGATTGGACCATTCCCCATATATTAGTAGAGATGAAATGGGATTCCCACCTCCACAGCGCTGAAACCATCATTTCCCAATACGAAGGCCAAATCCCCCTCGCGGCATTTCTGAAGGATTTCTTCCGGCACAATCCCCGGATGGGCGCTGCAGACCGAAAAAGCATTTCGGCCATGGTCTATGGCTTTTACCGGCTTGGCCATGCCCTTGGCAAGGCCAGCCGTACCGAGCGGATTCTCGCTGGCTTGTTCTTATGCTCCGGGGAAAAATCTCCTGCCCTGGATTATCTGGACCCCGAATGGGGTTCCCGGACAGGGGCCCCCTTTGCTGAAAAAATCGGACTGGTAGCCAGCCGGGCCGGCTCTTTCAGCATGGAGGAAGTGTTTCCCTGGAAAGACGCGCTGAGCCAGGGAATGGATCCGTCCGGATTCAGCAGGTCCCTGCTGCGCCAGCCCCGGATGTTCATCCGCATCCGGGACGGCATGCATGCCCGTGTGCTGGGGGCATTGACCAGGGCCGGGGTGCCCCTGGAGCGTTTGGGGTCGGACTGTGTCGCCCTTCCTGCCGCAACCAAAACCGACCAGATACTTACCGACCGGTCCTGGTACCAGGTCCAGGACTATTCCTCGCAGCGAACGGCCGATTTTTTCCAACCGGACCTGCTCCCTTTGGAAGGGGGAGCCCTGGTCTGGGATTGTTGCGCCGGAAGCGGGGGAAAGTCGATTATGTTTCATGACCTGCGGCCGGAAGCAGACCTTTGGGTATCTGACAGCCGGGCCACCATAATCCGAAACCTTCGGTCCAGGTTCCGGGAAGCCGGGATCACCCGTTACCGTTCTTCCATAATCGACCTGACTGCCCCAGGTCCGCTGCATTTCCCTGAGCGCAGGGCTGATGCCCTGATTGCGGACGTACCCTGCACAGGAAGCGGCACCTGGGCC
>DATKSX010000257.1:0-8790 GCA_035531415.1 Chitinophagaceae bacterium | reverse complement strand
GTTGGCGATGAATCCGGGATAATCCCGGACCACGCAAGGGGTTTTTCCCAGGGATTCCGTAAGGGCAACTATCCGGGCCGTCACTTCGGGATCGGTATGGTAGCCGTTGATGATCTCCACGAGTTTCATGACCGGCACGGGGTTCATGAAATGCATCCCGATGACAAGGCCGGGCCTGCGGGTCACCGCGGCGATCCGGGTAATGGAAATAGAGGAAGTGTTGCTGGCCAGGATGGCCCCTGCTGGGCAAAGGCGGTCCAGCTCTCTGAAAAGGTTCAGCTTCACCTCCGTGTTTTCGGTGGCCGCCTCAATGACCAGGTCCGCCTCCTCAACTGCCTTGCTGAGCTGGGCATGGGTTTCCAGAAGAGAGAGGGTCTTTGTCTTTTGTTCCGGGCTGATCCCGTTTTTGGCCACCTGCCGGTCCAGGTTCCGGGCGATGGTTTCCAGAGCCCTGGAAACCGCGGATTCCGATTGGTCTGTGAGGTTCACCCGGTATCCATGGGCGGCCAGAACATGGGCGATCCCATTGCCCATGGTGCCCGCGCCTACAACAGCGATCCGTTGCATATGCTGTTTTTACCGGTTGATTCTCTATTGGTTCTTAAAATCCCCTCGTTTCCAGGCATCAATGAACTCCTGCCAGGCCACCGGGTTGAAAATATTCTGGGGAGGAGTCTGACCGTTATAATAATAGGCCTGGGTCCGTTGATTGAAATAATTGTTCACTGCTTCCTGGGGACTGGCAGGGACCGTAAGGCGGAGGGCCCTCAGGGATGCGGCCTCGGTGTTCTTCCGGGCAATTTCGTACTGGTCGTCGGGAAATTTCCAGTGGGTGAAAGCGTATTCGAACTCATATTTGCTCGGATAGGGCCGGATGATGGTAACCGGAAGGTAAAAGGTATCTCGGACCATGAGCTGGATCATGGAAAAATGGGATCCTTTCAGGTTCAGGGGAATCCGGACATCCTTGGGCCTGAAACCCACGGCACTGAAATGGATCACATCTCCCTTGAAAGCCACGATGGAAAAAACGCCCTCCTCGTTGGACATGGTTCCCCGGGTAGTGCCCTGGACGGAAATGTCTACCGCCGGAACAGCCCTGAGGCTGTCGGCGGTCATGGTCACTCCGGAGAATTCCACCACGGTATCCTTCAGGGTGGCGAACTGTGCTTTCAGCAGGATAGGACACCCCAGAAGGCCCAAAAGGATTATCAGTTTCTTGAACCTTTTCATATTCATTCAGGTCAAATATAGGGCCGGTATGGGCCAGCACAAGTGGTCCGGTAAAATTTTGTCAGGCCAAAGTTAAAGGATTCTTCCAACCCATCCTTCGGCACGCGCCATTTCTCCATCCTCTGCAAGCCCCCAATTTACTGGTTAAATAGGCTATTTTTGCAGGTGCATAATCATCTTAACAGGAAATTATAATGGTCACGGAGCAGCAGGTATTGGAAGCCTTGTCCCGGGTACAGGAACCTGACCTAAAAAGGGACCTGGTCTCCCTGGGCATGGTCCGCGATATCCGCATCGGTGAGCATGAATTGTCCTTTACCGTGGTCCTGACCACGCCAGCCTGCCCCCTGAAGGAGCTCATTCGCAACAATTGCATCCAGGCAATCCATGCGGCCCTGGGGGATACCCTTACGGTCCGGGTGAGCCTGGTCTCCAAAGTCAACAGTGCCCGCCAGGGGGCTGCAACCGTACTGCCCGGGGTGAAAAACATCATCGCAGTGGCTTCCGGGAAGGGCGGCGTGGGGAAATCCACCGTGGCGGCCAACCTGGCAATTGCACTCGCTCAGGACGGAGCGGCCACCGGGTTGATGGATGCCGACATTTATGGACCCAGTGTTCCATTGCTATTTGGGGTGCGGGGCCAGCGGCCCATGATGACCCAGGCGGGAGGTAAACCACGGATCATCCCGCTGGAACGTTTCGGGATCAGGTTGCTTTCCATTGGCCTGATGGTGGATGAAAACCAGGCAGTCGTCTGGAGAGGACCCATGGCCAGCAGCGCCCTGAGACAGTTTGTCACTGATGTAGACTGGGGAGTCCTGGACTACCTGATCATTGACCTGCCTCCGGGTACCGGAGATATTCATTTGACCCTGGTCCAGACCGTTCCGGTTACCGGAGCGGTTATCGTGACCACCCCCCAGCCCGTTGCCCTGGCCGATGCCCGCAAGGGGATCGCCATGTTCAGTACGGGGGCGATCCGGGTTCCGGTGCTGGGACTGGTGGAGAACATGGCTTATTTTTCCCCACCGGAATTTCCCGACCAGCGCTATTACCTTTTTGGAAAGGACGGTGGCAAACAGCTTGCTGAGGAACTGGAAATTCCCTTGCTGGGCCAGATCCCGCTGATCCAGGGAATCCGGGAGGGAGGAGACCATGGCATTCCGGCCATGATGGGAGATGACCCGGTCTCCAAACGGGCCTTCAAGGATTTCGCGGGAAAGGTGGCCCAGCAGGTCGCCATCCGGAATTCCCGGATCGCCCCAACCCAGGTAGTTGAAATAGCCCGCTGATTATGTATGTCCGCCCATACCATCAGGAAACAGATCCCGGCGTCATCCTGGATTTTATCAGGCAGTATCCCTTCGCCACCCTGGTATCCCAGGGAGCCGGATACCCTCAGGCCAGCCATATCCCTTTGGAACTGATCGAAGGGCCCTCCGGTTCCCTCCAGCTTATGGGCCACCTCGCGAACGCCAACCCTCAACTTATCACGCTCCGTGATTTTCCCACCGTTCTGGCGATTTTCCTTGGGCCAAACAGCTATATTTCGGCCGGATGGTACCCGGTGCCTGAGGTAGCCTCCACCTGGAATTACCTGGCCGTTCATGCCCTGGGTAAAATCACCCTGGTCGATCCGGCCACCACGCTGGAACACCTCAAAAGGCTCACCCATCGCCATGAGAAGAACCGGGAGAAGCCAATGAGTGTAGACCGCATGGGGGAGGAATACCTCCAAAAAAACCTTTCGGCCATCACCGGCTTCCGCATTGAGGTAGAAGAGCTGGAAAACACCTATAAGCTCAGCCAGAACAAGGACGCCAAAACCCGCTTGCAAATCATCACAGAGCTGAAACAGAGCGGCGAGCCGGGAGCTTTAAAAATCGCCCTGGAGATGGCCCGCAGAACCACCATTCCGGAACCTGAAAAATGAATCCATGGAACCTCTGGTCAATATAGCCCTGCAAATCCTTCCCTCCGCTCCCGGCAAAAATTCCTATGACCTGGTAGACCGGGCCATCGAAGTGATCCGGGACTCCGGAGTCCCCTACCGGGTCTGTCCCTTCGAAACGGTGATGGAGGGACGTTATGAGGACCTGATGGAAATTGCGGAAAAAGCCCAGGAAGCCTGCTTCTCCCAAGGGGCGGAGGAAATGCTCGTCTTTATCAAAATACAACGCCGCAAGGGCCGCGATGTCACGATCGGGGACAAGATGGAAAAATATGGAGGATGATGGACGGGATCAGCCAATCGGCAAACGGTGCCACGATGAAATTAATACCATGACCCTCGATTCCCTGGTGCATCTGATCCGAAGCAGGAAGTCCTGCCTGATAGTGGGCCTGGACACCGATGAGGCAAGGCTTCCCGGCCATTTGAGGAAAATGCACGACGGAGTCCTTTATTTCAACCAGCAGATCATCGATGCAACGGCAGACCTTTGCGTGGGCTATAAGATCAATACTGCATTTTACGAGAGCTGGGGAATTCCTGGATGGGAATGCCTGGAAAAAACCCTCCGCCATATCCCCGAAGGCATGCTGCGGATCGCCGACGCCAAAAGAGGAGATATCGGAAACAGTTCCAGGCATTATGCCAGGGCCTTCTTCGAGACCTTTGGCTTCGATGCCGTTACGGTATCCCCATACATGGGTGCAGACAGCATTGAACCCTTCCTCGAGTATCCGGGGAAATGGGCCATCCTTTTGGGACTCACCTCCAATCCAGGCAGCCGGGATTTCCAGCTTAAGGAGACCAGCAGCGGTCCGCTGTTCGAAGAGGTGATCCGTAAAGCCGCCGGCTGGGGAGAGCCGGATCAGCTGATGTTCGTGGCCGGGGCCACTCATCCGGTCCAGGTGGGAAAGATCCGCGAGCTGGCGCCCGGCCATTTCCTGCTGATCCCCGGGATCGGAGCCCAGGGAGGGGATATCGCGGAGATCTCCCGATTCGGCAGGAACCGGAATGGGGGATTGCTTTTCAACGTTTCGCGCAATATCCTTTATGCCGGGGACGGAAGGGATTTCGCGGTCAAGGCACGGGAAGCCGCAGAAGGATTTTTCAACCAGATGGGACCAGCCCTCCCGGAATGAGGCCCCGGCAAGGATTACCGTAATTTTGCCCAGCACAAAGCAAACTAGGGTATGGCTCAGGACTTGTTTGAATCCCCGGATTATTTCCTGGTGGATGAATTGCTTACCGAGGAGCACAGGATGATTCGTGACCTGGTCCGCCAATGGGTCAAAAAGGAGGTCAGCCCGATCATCGAGGAAGCATGCCAGAAAGCCGTCTTCCCCAAACAACTGATCCCAGGCATGGCGAAATTGGGATGTTTCGGCCCAACCCTCCCTGAAACTTACGGAGGGGCTGGACTGGATCAGATCGCCTATGGCCTGATGATGCAGGAGTTGGAACGGGGGGACAGCGGAATCCGCTCCACTGCTTCGGTTCAGGGTTCCCTTGTGATGTATCCGATCTTCAGCTATGGAAGCCAGGAACAAAAACAGAAGTACCTCCCCGATCTGGCCCGGGGCTTGCGGATGGGATGTTTCGGCCTGACGGAACCGGATCATGGATCCAACCCTTCGGGGATGCAGTGTCATTTCCACTCCGAGGGGGACGCAGTGATTCTGAATGGGTCGAAAATGTGGATTTCCAACGCGCCTTTCGCCGATCTTGCCCTGGTTTGGGCCAAGGATGAGGCCGGGGAAATCCGGGGCCTGATCCTGGAACGGGGAATGCCCGGGTTTTCCACTCCGGAGACCAAGGGCAAATGGAGCCTCCGGGCATCGGCCACCGGGGAGCTGGTATTTGACCAGGTTCGGGTACCCAGGGATAATATTCTTCCCGGGGTGAAAGGGCTTAAAGGCCCCTTAAGCTGCCTGGACAATGCCCGTTACGGGATCGCCTGGGGATCCATCGGGGCCGCCATGGATTGCTATGACACCGCCTTGCGATATGCCCGGGAAAGGACCCAGTTCGGAAAACCCATCGCTGGCTTCCAGCTGGTCCAGAAAAAACTGGCTGAAATGATCACCTCCATTACGCTGGCCCAGCTGATGAACTGGAGGCTTGGCACCCTGAAGAATGCAGGAAAGGCAACGGCCGCGCAGATCTCCATGGCAAAACGGAACGGATGCCAGATTGCTGCCCAGGTGGCCCGGGATGCCCGTCAGATCCTGGCTGCAATGGGCATCACCGGGGAATTCCCGGTAATGCGGCATTTGATGAATATGGAAAGCGTGATGACCTATGAGGGCACCCACGAGATCCACCTGTTGATCACGGGAATGGACATCACCGGAATTAACGCGTTCAGCTGAATTATTTCCCAGATATCATGGCAAAAAAGGTTTATCTGCTGGGTTTCATGGGTTCGGGGAAGACCTTCTGGGGAGCCCGCCTTTCCGAAAGACTCGGGTTTCCCTATATCGACCTGGATGCCGCCCTCGTGGACCAGGAAGGCCTTACCGTGGCCCGGATTTTCGAAAGCAGGGGAGAAACCTATTTCCGACAGGTGGAAAGGGACCTGCTTCGGGGGATTTCCACCCAGGAGACTTTTGTGATGTCCTGCGGGGGAGGAACGCCCTGTTTCTTCGATAATATCGAATTCATGAATGGGCAGGGAATCACCATCTGGCTGGACCCTGGGCTGGACCTGTTGCTGGAAAGGATCCAGCGGAAAAAATCCAAAAGACCTCTGGTGGCCTCCCTTTCCGGAGATGCCCTCCGGGATTATGTGGTGTCGAAGCTGGAAGAACGCAGGCCTTTTTACAGCAGGGCTACACACCGGGTGGATCCCGATCAGATGAATCCCGAAACCTTCAACGAACTGATCTGTAATGCGTAAATCCTTCCTGATCCAGGCTGCCGTATTGGGAGCCCTGGCTGTCATGGCAGGCGCTTTTGGAGCCCATGGCCTGAAATCCATCTTGTCCGCGGAGGAGCTTTCGGTTTTCGAAACGGCAGTGCGCTACCAGATGCTCCACGTGTTCGCCCTGTTGGCGGCGGGAATCCTTTACCGGGAATTTCCGGGCCGTTGGATGGTGTTTTCAGGAAGATGCTTTTTTTACGGGATCCTTCTATTTTCGGGTTCCCTGTACCTGATCACCGGACTGGAATTGAATGCGGTTTCCATACCCTTGCTGGTCGGGCTCAGCACCCCACTGGGAGGATTGCTGCTGATTGCCGGATGGATCCTGCTGGCCATCGCACTGGGTCGGTCGGGGGCAGGGTCTAACCGCTGACCAGTCCGGCCACCATGAAATACACCCCTCCCAGGGCAATCAACATGCTGATGATCAAAAGCTCCTTTTTGCGCACCAGGATGGAAATGGCTGATATCGCAATCTCGACCTGAAAGAAGGTGATGGCTTTGGAAATGATCAGGTGGATATTGAGATGGTGTTCAGCGGATTCTTGTTCCGCCTGAGCTTTTTTACTGATATCGGCCTGTTCCCTGCCTTACCGGTTGAGGCCGCTGACCGCGCAGCTGTCTGGGGATTTTCCCAGGGCCTTTATCTGGTCGATGCTGAGCGTGGCGATCTCTGCCTTGATCCCCTTGGCCTGGTAATAGTTCCACTGATCGGAGGACCGGATCTGGTCGATCACCGCTTCATTGGCATGATGACCGGCAATATGGGCCCTGATGGCGGTGAGTACCGCCATCAGGGCCGTGGAAACCGCCACTCCCATCCCCATTTCCCCCCTTCCCGCGCATGCTCCCTGATCTGCTCGTGGAGGTGTTCGGTGGGGACTTCCATATCTTCTTTAAATCCCGGGTTGACGGTTAAAAATAGGATTTTTCCCCCTTGGGTTCACCCCACTGACCGGGAACTTTCCGGGCCGGAAGGCAAACCTTTTTTTCAAGGCCAATCGTTCTGTATCTTCGCCCTTTGACCTATGGCCCCTGACCCATCCAAGTCCGCTCCACCGGGGAAAAAAAGGGGGAAGCGTCCCAAGGCTGATCCCGAATCCCTGAGCCCGGACCTGAAATCTTCCATGACCCTGCGGCAGTTTGTCCGGGATGAACGTACGCACAAGGTAACCGGAGTCCTGCTGCTGCTGATCGCGGTATATCTCTTTATCGCATTCACTTCCTACCTTTTCACCTGGAAGGAAGATCAGACCAAAGTATTTGACCTCTCCTCCCACCTGCTTTTCACCCGGCAGGTTGAGGTCGATAACCTTTTGGGCATGCTGGGCGCCTATCTATCCCACCTCTTCTTTTACAAGGGGATCGGTATTGCCTCGTACTTTTTCTGCTACCTGTTTTTCATTCTAGGGATAAACCGGATCAGCGGCAGGAGGATTTTCAGGCCCTGGCGCAATATCCGTTATATCGTTTTCGGGGTGCTTTTTACCTCCACGCTGCTCGCCTTCCTGCTGCGCAGGGCTGGGTTTCCCGCGGGAGGAGCCATGGGAAATATGATCAGCGATTATCTGGAGGGCTTCCTGGGAAGACTCGGAACCAGCCTGCTGCTCGGGGCATCAGGGCTTGCTTTCCTGATCTGGAGGTTCAATCTTGCCCTGAGAATCCCGAAACGGAAACCGGCTCCGGCTGAAGGCCCCCGCCTCTTCCTGGAGGAGGATCCACCCCCCCTTCCGGTTGCGGAAGAACCCCTGCACCGGGAAATCACCTATCTGCCCGATCCCGATCCAGACCAGGCTCACCTGGATCTGACCCTGGTGGAAAAATCCCCCTCCTCCCTCCTTCGCCCCAGGGAACCCCTCCCGGTTTCTCCGGCTGTTGCCGGACCCTCTTCCGGGAGAGGAAAGGTGCAAACCGCCGCAATTCCCCTGGAGATCCTGGAAAAGGCAGGGCAGGACGAGCCAGCCCCCTTCTCCCGGGAACCGCGGCCTTCCACGGTCCAGGATCCCTATGAGCCCACCCTCGACCTCAAAGGGTACCGCTATCCGCCCCTGGACCTGCTGGAAAACCATGGAAGCGACAGGATTGTGCAGGATACCGAAGAGCTGGAGAATAACAAGGTGCAGATCATCACCACTTTGGGCAATTATGATATAGAGATCCAGAAGATCAGCGCCACGGTGGGTCCTACCGTGACCTTATATGAAATCGTTCCCGCCGCCGGAGTAAGGATTTCCAGGATCAAGAACCTGGAGGATGATATCGCCCTGAGTCTGGCTGCCCTGGGCATTCGCATCATCGCCCCGATTCCGGGTAAGGGGACGATTGGAATTGAGGTTCCCAATGTGCGCAAGACCATCGTCTCCATGAGGACGCTGCTTGGCTCTGACCGGTTCCAGCAAAGTAAAATGAGCCTCCCGATTGCGATCGGAAAAAGGATCGACAACGAAAACTTCATCGTGGATCTGACCACGATGCCCCACCTGCTCATGGCGGGGGCCACGGGCCAGGGCAAATCGGTGGGCATCAATGCCATCCTGGTTTCCCTGCTTTACAAGAAGCACCCTTCCCAGCTCAAGCTGGTCCTGGTGGACCCCAAGAAGGTGGAACTTTCCCTGTACAAGACAATCGAAAAGCATTTTCTGGCCAAATTGCCCGGAGAGGAGGATGCGATCATCACCGATACCAA
>DATKSX010000256.1:0-3850 GCA_035531415.1 Chitinophagaceae bacterium | reverse complement strand
CCATATGGAGATAATCCGGGAAGGAAAGCAAATCTATCAGGATTCGGTACCCATCAGCCAGATGAAAAGGAAGCCCGCCGAACTGGCCGCGTATCTGTACCGGGGCTGCCATTTTCCGGATGGCTGTTTCCTGATGACCGGGACCTGCCTGGTCCCGGAAGGAGATTTCACCCTGCTCCAGGAAGATGAGGTGAAGATCTCCATCGATGGGATCGGCACCCTCGTGAATTCCGTGGGGCTTTTTTAATAACCGGAACCATTATTTGATCGCATGGATTTGAAACTCGAAGGAAAGATCATCGCGGTGACCGGGGGAGCCAAGGGGATCGGTCGGGCCCTCTGTTCCGTTCTTGCCCGGGAAAAAGCCATCCCGGTAATCCTTGGAAGAAATGAACAGGATAATGCCCGGGCCGTCCGTGAAATCCTCGATGAAGGCGGGAAGGCCTTTGCCATCCAGGCCGAACTGACCCGGCCTGAAGCCTGCCAAAACGCTGTGGAGGCCTTGCTGCAAGAATTCGGCGGGCTGGACGGACTGGTGAACAATGCCGGGGTGAATGATGGGGTGGGGCTGGAAAAGGGCAGTTATGAAGCTTTCCTGGCTTCTCTGCATAAGAACCTGATCCATTATTTCCTGGTCGCGCACCATGCCCTGCCTGCCCTGATCCGGTCCAGGGGGGCGATTGTGAACATCAGTTCCAAGACGGCAGAGACCGGTCAGGGAAATACTTCCGCCTATGCCGCTTCCAACGGGGGAAGGAACGCGCTCACCCGGGAATGGGCGGTGGAACTGCTCCCCTATGGCATCCGGGTGAACGCGGTGATCGTTGCAGAATCCTGGACCCCCCTTTACGCTTCCTGGATCAGCAGCTTTGAAAATCCGGAGGAAAAACTCCGCCAGATCAGGGCCCGCATTCCGCTCGGACACCGGATGACCACCGGGGTTGAAATCGGAAACACCGTGGCTTTCCTGCTCTCGGACCAATCCAGCCACACCACGGGCCAGCTGATCCATGTGGATGGTGGATATGTACACCTTGACCGGGCGTTAGATTATTGATCCTCATGATATTGCCGAATCTGATCACTATTTTACCGGAGCTGCCTGGGGACGGGCTTGAACCTCATTTCATTGGGGGGCGCACGGGAATTTCCCCCAGATTTATCTTTCGGATACAGAACCCAAAATCCAACCCCTGATGGAACGTTTTTGCCTGGCCCTGGACCTCAGGGATGATCCTGCCCTGATCGGGGAGTACGAGGAGCACCACCGGGCCGTCTGGCCTGAAATATTGGACAGCCTAAAGGCCTCCGGGGTCCTGTCCATGGAAATCTTCCGGACCGGAAACCGGTTGTTTATGATCCTTGAGGCCGGCCCGGAATTCAGTCTGGAGCGGAAGGCCCGCATGGACCAGAACAATCCCAGGGTACAGCAATGGGAGGAGTTGATGTGGCATTACCAGCAGGCAGTGCCCTGGGCGGTCCCCGGACAGAAATGGGTCCTGATGGAAAAGGTTTTTGAATTCAACGGATGAACCGACTCAACCGGGCTTTTGCAATACAGCATGCGCGGGGGCTGGATTTTTTCGCAGGGCAGCTGGAATACCCGGAGCGGATCCTTCAGTTCGGCACTGGGGTTTTACTGCGGGGCCTTGTGGATGATCTGGTGGACCTGGGAAACCGCAAAGGTTTTTACCGGGGCAGGGTGGTGGTCGTCAAATCCACCGGCCCCGACATCAAAAGATTTGCCAGCCAGGATAATCTCTATTCCCTCATCGAAAAAGGGTCCTTTCCGGAGGGATCATCTCAGAAGACCCGGGTGCTGGGCCCGCTGAGCCGGGTGATCGCGGCTCCCACCGGATGGAAGCAGGTGATTTCCTGCGCCTGCGATCCCGGGATCGACGTCCTGGTTTCCAATACCACTGAAGCAGGGCTGGTCTACCAGGCAGAAAATCTCCGGGGCGCCCATCCTCCCGCCACCTTTCCCGCCAAACTCACGGCCCTCCTCTGGAATCGGTTTGAGCAACTGGGGGAGGGTACAGGTTCCGGGCTGGTGATCCTTCCGACCGAACTGGTGGTGGATAATGGAGCCCTGCTGAAAAAAATGGTGCTGGAACATGCCCGGGAAAACCGGCTGGGGGCAGGCTTCCTGGATTGGCTGGAAAAGGAAAACCGATTTTGTTCCACCCTGGTCGACCGGATCGTTCCCGGAAAGTCAGAATCCGGCGACCTGATCCGGTGCGGATCCATCGATTATATCGATGCGCTGCATACCTCCGTGGAAAGCTACCTGCTCTGGGCCATCGAAGGGGGCTCCGAAGTGGCCGGGAAGGTCGGTTTCCATCGGGCGGACCGGGGTATGGTCATCCGCCCGGACATCAACCCCCTCCGGGAACAAAAGCTCCGGATCCTCAACGGGAGCAATAGTTTCGTGGCTGCCCTGGGTTTCCTCTATGGTTGCAGGACCACCTATGACACCATGCAGGACCCGGTCCTGCGGGCCTATGTGGAACGACAGATCTTCCATGAGATCCTGCCCACCCTGGAAGGGATCTGCCCGGAGGCTGAGGCATTTGCCCGGGAGGTCCTGGACCGCTTCGCCAATCCGGGAATCCGATACCCGCTGCTCCAGATCACTTTGCAGTATTGCAGCAAGATGGATAACCGCAATGGGATGACCTTCATGCGGTATTTCCGGGCTTTTGGAGCCCTCCCTCCGCTTTGCACCCTGGGAGTGGCCGGATTCCTGATGTTTTATGTTCCTGCGGGGAAAAAGGATGGCGTTTTTTTCGGAATCAGGGGAGCGGAGTCTTATCCATACCGGGATGACCTTTCCGCCACGCTTTGCGGGATCCTGGAGCCTGCAGACCTGGATGATGGGAACACCCTCAGCGAAATGGTCCGCAGGATTTATTCCGATCCCCGGCTGTTCCGGACAGACCTGGGTAAGCTGGAGGGTTTTTGCGAATCAGTGGCCTCCTGGATGGTGCGCATGCACCAGGAGGGGGTACCTGCCGCCGTAGGCCAGGCCCTTCAGGTCTGAGGGGTACGAAGCAAAACCTTCATCATCCCCTGCTGGTTTTTATCCCAGTCCCGGAACGCCTCTGGGGCCTGATCCAGGGGATAGACCGCGCTGATGAGTTTTTCAAATGGGTGTTTCCCGGACTCCAGCATCGCGATCACCCCCCCGAACTCCCCCAGGGCATTGCGGCTGCCCAGAACATCCAGTTCCTTTTTTACCATCAGGGCGGTTTGCAGCAGGATATCCTCCCGAGCATATCCGATGCAGACGATCCGGCCGCCAAAAGCAGCCAGCTCCACCGCGGAACGGTAGGTGCCGGCAGATCCCACCGCTTCGATCACCACATCCGCTCCCTGGCCTCCCGTCAGGTCCTCCATTATTTGGAAAAAACCGGAACTGGCCGGATTGAGGGCCGCTATGGCCCCGAACTCCCCGGCCAAATCCAGTTTAAAAGGAGAAAAATCCACCCCAATCACCCGGGCTCCCAGCTCCACGCAGGCTATTAAGGCGCCCATTCCAATGGTCCCGCAACCCAGGACCACCACGGTGTCCCGGGGGCCAACCCGGCCCCGGGCGGCGGCATGGCTGCCGATGCAAAGGGGCTCCGTCAGGGCCAGCAATTCGGGACTGAGCCTGGAGGAGGGATAAACCTTTTCCCAGGGAATCGAAAACCATTCCACCATCGCCCCATCCCGCTGGACCCCCAGGGTTTGATTCCGGCTGCAGGCATTGGTCCTGCCCTGGAGGCAGGCACTGCATTGTCCGCAATGGCAATAGGGAGAAACGGTTACCAATTCCCCGGGCCGGATCCGGGCCGGTACGACTGGGCCT
>DATKSX010000255.1:0-6167 GCA_035531415.1 Chitinophagaceae bacterium | reverse complement strand
CCACGCATTCCAGGGGGAGATCGTCCCCCCGATGGTCATGAATTCTCCTTCGAATATCGCCTTGATCCGCTCCCGGGTACCCGTCAGCACCCCGGCAACCACATCGCTATGCCCCCCGATGTACTTGGTGGCGGACTGGGCGCAAAGATCGATGCCCATGGAAATCGGTCGTTGGTGGAGGGGGCTGCAATAACTGTTATCGATCAGGGTCAGGATGCCCCTGCTCCGGGCGAAGGCCGCCACAGCCTCCAGGTCCTGGAGTTCATAGGTGAAGGTGTTGGGGCTTTCCAGATAGATGAGCCTGGTATTGTCCCGCACTGCCTTTTCAAAATGTTCGACCCGGGTGCCGTCCACATAGGTGGTCTCCACCCCGAACCGGGGCAGGATCTTGTCGAAAAGGCTGATGGTCCAGCTATAGGGTTTGGCCACGCTAACCACGTGGTCGCCGGAGGAAAGGTTGGCCAGGACTGGGGTGGCAATGGCGGCGATCCCGCTGCCGAAAACCAGGGCATCTTCCGCTCCGTCAAGGGCGGCCAGCTTTTTGCGCAGGATATCAACCGTCGGGTTATTTGCCCTGGAATACATCCAATGGTCGAATTCATCCTGAAGGCCCTGCCGGAAATCCTCTACGGTGGAGAACGCAAAATTGCTGGTCTGGATGACGGGAGGAGCGACCGCGTTGAAATAATCCTTTCGGTCCTCTCCGAGCTCATTGAGGATGTAGGAAAGATCCATGGATCAGGTTTTAGGGATTCTGTTTCGTAAAAACCGGGTCAGGAGGTATACCGGGAAAAGCCCGCAGAAGATCAGGAATCCATAAAGGGAAGCCTGCGGAAAGTTTACGATGATGCTTCCGGCTACAAACATATAGGCAAGTATGAAGATGACCGGAAGCAGGGGGTAAAGCTTCATGATATAAATCGAATTCGGATCCAGGTCAGCCGTCTTTTTGCGCAGGATGAAAATTGTGGCGACCGAAGTGGCCATACCGATGGAATCCATGAAGATGACCCAGTTCAGGATCGTTTCGAACTTCCCCGTGAATATCAGGGTGATGATGCAGATGGCCGTGAAACAAATCAGGGCCGGGACCAGGGCATCCCTTTTCTGGCTCCTGAAGGTGAATAATCCAGGCAGGATGCGTTCCTCCCCCATCGCGAAAATTACAGCGGGGTTAGAGATGAGCTGCACATTGACATACCCCAGAACGGACAGGAACAACAGGACGGAAAAGATTTTCCCGCCTGCGGCTCCCAGGACCCGGGTGGCCAGGATGGAGGCAATGGACTGCGCGTTTTTCAGCGAACCGAACCCGATCACCCTGAAATAGGCGAAATTGATGGCCAGGTATAACAGGATGATGATGGCGATTCCGAAAAAAATCGACCTGGGGATGACCTTCTTCGGGTTTTTTACCTCTCCGCCCAGGTTGATGGTCTGCTGGTATCCCCCGTAGGAAAAGGAGACCGCGATCAGGCAAATTCCCAGGGACCGGAAATAGCCGCCCAGGCCCGGGGAGGCCCCTGCCGTGGCCGTGACCGCGTGAGCCTGGCCCGGTTCAAAAATGGCCAGGATCAGCAACAGGATCATGGAAATCTTCACAACGGTCAGGACATTCTGAGTCTTGGAACTCAGCCGGAGGCCCATCAGATTGACCAGGAAAAACAGGATGATGGAGCCGATTGCGATGGCCTGCCGGATCAACCCTTCATGAAGGGAGCCCGGGAATAGGACCTGGCTGATATATTCCGCACCGATCAGGGCGACGGCTGAGGTGGAAGCCGCATTGGAAATCAGGATCAGGCAATTGATCATGAATGCCAGGGAGGGGTGGTAACAATAGGAGAAGATCTTGTAATATCCCCCGGTAACCGGGTACCGGGATCCGATTTCGGCATAGGAAAGGGCCCCGCAAAGGGCCACAAATCCGCCCAGGATCCAGGCACCGAAATAAACGGGAGGGGAAATCGCCCGTTGGGCCACATCTACCGGAGTTTTGAAGATCCCCATTCCGATCACGAGACTGACCACGATCATGGTCAGATCAAAAACCCCAAGCCTGGACCTTTCCTTCATAGCCTTGGGAGGTGAATTTAGGGATTCAGAGGCAGAAAGGTTTAAAATTGTCGCCTGAAATTTCCCCAAATTGGGGGTAGGGTCATTGGGCTAAATCGCCTACCTTTATCCCAAACAGTAATTTACCGGGATGTCACCCGTCGATCCACAATCTTCTTTCACCCAAAAAAATCATTAATTATGGCAAACAAAGACACGATCACTGCTTACTGCATGAAGACAAAACAAAAGAATGTGCCCATGCTGGACGCAGTCATTACCAAAACAGAGCGGGGGGGATACATGGCCCAGGGTCATGACGGAAAAGGCAATAAGATGACCACGATGCTGAATGAGGCAAAAGCCCAGGGAGCGATCAAGGCAGGTACGGCGAAGAAGGGTAAGGGCTGGTAAAAATTTCCGGAAACTTACGGGAAGGGTGGTTCTGCGAACCACCCTTGTTAATTTAAGGACCATCCGGTCCCCGAAAGATCCTGGTTTTAGGTTGTTCCTTCCCGGGCCTTTCCCGAATCAGGCGAAAATATCCACTTCATGTTGGCCCTCATCCCGGACCAGGGAGATGAAATTTCCGTTTCCTTCCACCCCATCCATCGACCAATGAGCCCCGGAATGATCATCCAGTTGAAACACCCGGATCTGGTACTGTGACTTACCATGCAAATACCGGATGGAAACGGATGGCCAGTCTCTGGGAAAACAGGGCCTGAATATCAGCCGGTCCTTTTGAAGTTCCATTCCGATCAGCCGGCTGATGATGAATTGATACATCCAGCCGGCGGAACCGGTATACCAGGTCCAGCCACCCCTTCCCAGATGCGTTTGGCAGGAATACACGTCAGCCACCATCACATAGGGTTCTACCTTGTAGGTCTGCATGGCGGCAAAGTCTGAACTATGACTGATCGGGTCAATCATTCTGAATAACTCCCAGACCTTTTCACGATCCCCCAGCTCCGCAAAAGCCATTAATGCCCAAATTGCGGCATGGGTATACTGGCCTCCGTTTTCCCGGACCCCGGGCGCGTATCCCTTGATATATCCCGGGTTTAGGCCGCCCGTTCCGAAAGGAGGATCGAGCAGCTCGACAAGCATCAGGTCTCTTTTGACCAGCAATTCATCAACGGAGGCCATCGCCCGGATCTTTCTATCCTCCCTGGCTGCCCCGGACAATACCGACCAGGTCTGTGCGATCGAATCGATACGGCATTCCAGGTTTTGCTTAGATCCGAGGGGACTTCCATCGTCGAAATAAGCTCTCCGGTACCAGCTTCCATCCCAGCCCTGGGATTCAATACTGGATTGAAGGGTTTGGGCTTCCCGGATACAGGTTCCGGAAAAAACAGCATCCCCATGGTTTGCTGCCAGAACTCCGAAACGGGTCAGGATCGCATACTGAAAGAAGGCCAGCCATACGCTTTCCCCCCGGCCCTGGCGGCCAACCTGATCCATTCCGTCATTCCAGTCACCGGACCCCATCAGGGGGAGGCCATGTATTCCGAATTTCAGGCTATGGGAAATAGCAAGGACACAATGGTCATACAGGGAGCCTTTCCGGCTGCCCGTGACAGGCAGGTCATACAGCGAGTCCTCATAAGGATGGAGGATACGGGATTCCAGATAACCGGCCTGAACCTTGAAAATATCCACATCCCCGGTGGCCTCGATATATTTGCAAACCGTAAAAGGCAGCCAAAGCAGGTCATCCGAGCAATGGGTGCGTACTCCCCTTCCCTCGGGAGGATGCCACCAATGCTGCACGTCACCTTCAACAAATTGCCTGGATGCGCACAAGAGGATCTGTTCCCTTGCCATTTCGGGGCGGCTGTGCAACAGGGCGATCACATCCTGGAGCTGATCTCTGAATCCATAGGCTCCTCCCGATTGATAAAAACCGCTTCGGGCGAACAACCTGCATGAGATCGTTTGGTATAGCAGCCATCCATTGGCCAGAAGGTTCAGGGAAGGATCCGGGGTGATGACCGATATTGCTCCAAGCTCCCTTTCCCAGAATTTCCGGACCCGTTCCAGGGAGCTGGTAACGGCTTCACGAGTTGAAAAACGCTGGATCAATTCCTGAGTTGCAGCCAGGTTTTCCTCATTGCCCAGCTGGAAAATGATTTCCCTTTCCACCCCGTCCAGCAATTCAAATTTCACCTGAATGGCAGCGCAGGGATCAAGCCCTGCCCCGGTTTTCCCTGAAAGTTTCTTCCGGTACATGGCCTGGGGATCAGCCAGGTTCCTGTTCCTGCCGATGAACTCAGCCCGGTCCCCGGTCCAGGACTGATTTGCCCCTTCGGCCCTGAAGAAGGTTACCCGTTCGGAAAATGCGGAATTGTACCGGTTGCGGATCAGGAGGGCCCCGGTCTCCGGATCCAGTTCTGAGAGGATATGCATCCCGGTCCGGGACCTCAGCTCACCCAGGACCATTTCCAGGAAACCCGTTACCGAGCATTTCCGCTCCCTGCCCGACCCGTTTCGAATTTTCAAAACAATGAACTTGATGGGGGCATCCGGATCCACATAAACGCACATACTGGAGGAAATCCCCTGTTCTTCATGCTCGAACCTGGTGTAACCGAACCCGTGGGTTACGATATATGGGATGGGCCCATTGCAGGGGAAAGGGGAAGGGGACCAAAATCGTCCCGTATCCTCATCCCTCAGATAAAAGGCCTCCCCGCCCTGGTCACTGACCGGATCATTATTCCACGGGGTGATGCGGTATTCATGGGAATTGATTGCCCAGCTATAGGCAGACCCGCTTTCAGAAAGTACTGTTCCGAATTTTGGGTTGGCGATCACATTGACCCAGGGCGCAGGGGTGGTCCTTTCCTGGTCCGTAATAATCTTATATTCCCTCCCGTCTGGCATAAACCCACCAATCCCATTAAAAAACAGCAGATCCCCTGCCAGGGCTGGTTTATCCCGATCTGGCTCAGCAGCTGGAATTTTCCGTTCCAGCAGGGGAGGGAGGACGGTTTCGGTCCTTACCCGGTTGAGCTGCTCGGACAAGGTGCCCCTGTTATCGTGGAGGACCACCCGGGCCACGGATTCAAAAAGCACCCGGTCCTCCGAGGATATCTGGTCCCCTGACTTCACGAAGATATTCCCTTGCTTGCCCGTTCCGGGCTGGCTTCCGGTATCCGAAGTGATGAGGCCCAGGATTTTTTCCACCATGGATTGCCGGTAAGTACCATGGTCTTCGTTCCAGATGACCAGATCCACCTCAAGCCCTTTCAACCGCCAATAGGCATGGGCCTGCACCATCTGGCGGACCAGGTCCATATTTTCCGGATCATAAACATGAAGGAGCACGATGGGCAGGTCGCCGGAAACCGAATAGCTCCACAGTGCAGAGGGGCCTCTGAAATTACTTAGTATCACTGAGGCTTCGGTACGGAAACTGGGATTGGCATAGATCACGGAAGCCGCAAGCTGGTCGTAAAGCTGTGCGTCACCCTCTGTGGCATTGATCTGACGCAACAAGACCTGACTGTGGGTCCAGGATAGCTCGAAAGCCCTCCTTTTGAGGTGATTATCCCGATACTTGAGCATCAGGGCCTCACAGGCATCCCTTGTCTCGGCGATGCCGAAAATGAGGTGAACCGTCGCAGTCTGGTTGGGCTTTAGGCTGATCCGGTATCGGATGGAGGCGATAGGATCCAGGACAGGACCCTGGCTGCCGGAAAGCCGGTCTTCCTCCATGGCCAGGGGCCTGGCCAGGGTCCTTCCCCTTCCAATGAATTTCATCCGGTCTGTCTCATAAGAGGTCCCTTCCATTACAGCACCCTGGACTTCCATAAGGTGGAACATCCAGGGTGGCAGTTCTTCCTCCGAACGGGGGCGCCGGGTACAAAGGACCGCCCGGTTTTCTTCCCTGATTTGGGTTTCCACGAACAGGTTGCTGAATGCAGGATGAGATTCATCAGCAGCCTGCGGGGCCAGAACGATTTCCGCATAGCTTGTGATGTCCAGGGTTTTCACTGATGAGGACCGGTTGGTGAGCCTGATCCTCCTCATCTCGGTGTCGTCCTCGGGCGAAATGACAATTTCCGTCCTGGTTTCGATGCCATAATCCAATCTTCGGAATT
>DATKSX010000254.1:0-6056 GCA_035531415.1 Chitinophagaceae bacterium | reverse complement strand
CTGGAAGGCGGTGCGCAACACCCTGTTGCTGACGGGTGCCATTATCCTCATCCTTTGGTCCGGGATGCTGCTGGATTTCTCCGGCCCGCGGGATCCACAGCTGGTCCAGATGCTCGGCGGCGATTCTCCCGTTGCGGGAAGGATCATGAATGCGCTCCGGGAAGACCGGGCGGCCCTGCTTCATACCGACGGTTTCCGGTCCCTGGTCCTGATCCTGATCGCGGGGGTCCTGCTCTGGGCTTTCGTTAAAGGAAGGATCAAACTCAGGGTCTTTGCCGCCCTGTTCTGCGTCCTGATGCTTTTCGACCTGGTCGGGGTGGATAAACGCTATGTCAACAACGACCAGTTCATGGAACAGGACGACCTGGATCATTTCTTTCAGCCTTCCCAGGCGGACCAGGCCATCCTCCAGGATAAGGATCCCTATTACCGTGTTTTAAATCTGGCATTCAATGATCCGGTCAACGATCCTTTTAACGATGCGGTCACTTCTTACTTCCATAAATCCATCGGGGGATACAGCCCTGCCAAGCTTTGGAGATACCAGGACCTCATCGATTTTCAGATCCAGCCCGCCATACAGCGGATCGTTTCGGTTTTCCAGGGAAAAGGACCCAAGGATTCCACGATGCTGAAGGTCTTTCACACCTCCCCCGTCCTCAATATGCTGAACACCAAATATTTCATCCTCAATCCGCAGGCACCCCCGGTCCGCAACCGGGAAGCCTGCGGCAACGCCTGGTTTGTCAGGTCCGTCCATGAGGTTCCTGATGCCAACCAGGAAATCCTTTCCCTGACGGATTTCAATCCGCTGGATTCGGCCATTGTCGAAAAAACAGAAATGAAAGGTCTGGAAGGGTTCACACCGGGGAAAGATTCTGCTTCTTATGTCCGACTGACCAGGTATGGATTGAATGAGCTGCAATATTCCAGCAGTAATTCCCAGGAAGGCCTGGCGGTGTTTTCAGACATATATTATCCTGCCGGCTGGACCGCCTTAATTGACGGAAAGGCTTCCCCGATACTTCGGGTGAATTACGCCCTTCGGGCCCTTAAAGTTCCTGCGGGAAATCACCAGATCATTTTCAGGTTCCATCCCCAGACCTATTTCACGGGTGAGGAAATATCCCTGGTGAGCTCTCTGCTCATCCTCCTTTTGCTGGCACTGGGACTGGTCTGGCTCGCCATCCGGGAATTCCCCGCACCGGAGCCCCGGTTGGCCTGAGCAAATTTCCCTTTCAGTAGCGGGGATTGCGAAAGTACCTCAGGATGATGATCCCATGATCGACCAGATTGGGCCAGAATCCAAAATGACGGCTCAGGATGAGAAACCTTTCCCTCCAGGCCAGCCGTTGTTTTGCCTTGGACAGTCCCCCGGTCCTGAACCGGGTGATCACCTGGTGCGTATTGCATAGGGTCTTGCAGGATTTCAGGCAGCGGATCATCCAGTCGATATCTGAAGCGACCCGGTACCGCAGGTCAAAGGGAGGGGCCAGGCTGCGACGCACAATAAAGGCCTGGTGGGATACCACCATCCCCCTGCGCAGGCTTTTCCAGCTGAGTTGCTCCGGAACCCGTTGCGGGGTGCGGGTGGACCGCAGGCCCAGCGGCTTTCCGGATCCGTCCATGAACATCACCTCGCCGTAGTACCCGTCGGCTCCGGGCATCTGGGCGAGGGCCCGCTCCAGGGTATCGGGGCTTTCCAGTTCATCATCCGCATTGAGGAAAAACAGATATTCCCCCCGCGCTGCCGCCATGCCCTTGTTCATGGCATCATATAAACCCTGGTCCGGTTCCGAGATCAGGGTTCCGACCTGGGCCATCCGGTTGCGGATGATTTCCAGGGTTCCGTCGGTGGATCCGCCATCAACCAGGATATGTTCCAGGGCAGGGTAGGTCTGCAGGGCCACATTGTCCAATAAGGCTTCGATATGCCTGCGGGCATTGAAGCAGACGGTGATGATGCTGATCAGGGGTGCCGGTTTGGGTGGAGTCATGTTTTTATCAATTCCTGAAAAAGCCCGTAATAGGCATCGGCCATTTGGCTGATATCAAACTTCGATACCGCAATCCGCCGGGCCTGGACGGAAAATTTTTCCCTGAGTTGCGGATCGGCTGCCAGCCTGAGGGTGGCCTGGACAAAACCCATGATATCGGAAGGGGCAACCAGGATACCGTTTTCCCCATCGGCGATGATCTCCCGGCATCCACCCACATCAAAGCTGATGGAGGGCAGTCCGCAGGCGGTCGCCTCCATCAGGCTGGAGGGAAGGTTGTCGGCCCGGGTGGGATAGATGAAGATATCTGACGCCTGGTAACACCGGATCATTTCCTGCTCCCCCTTCAGGTAACCGGTTTGGGTGATGGTCAGCCTTCCGAAATCCAGGGGCAACCGGTCGCCGCCGATCATCAGGATATGCACCGGAAGCTCGGATTCCCGATCCAGGTGGCGCAGGATCTCCAGCATTTCTTTTCCTCCCTTATAGGGACTGGACATCAGTTTTTCGGAGGAAAAGCAAAGGACGATGGAGTCGGATTCAATGCCCAGCCCGAGTCTTGCCCCGCGCCGGTTGCCGGGACTGAAAGTTGCCAGGTCCAGTCCGTTGGGGATCAGCTCTATCCTTTTTCCTTCCAGGACCGGGCTTTGGCGGGCCAGATCATACAACCAGCGGCTGGGGGTCACCAGGCAGAGGTTGGACCGGGAATAAATCTTTTTTTTGCGGGATATTAGGGCAGCGCCCCGGTTGATTCCGGTACGGGGAAAACTCCGGTTTTCTTTTTTCCCCGGTTCCATCCTTTTGAAATTTTCATCCCCGAAGGAATGGGCCGCGTTGGCGGTAATCGCCCACATATCGTGGAGGGTCCAGACAACCGGTGCCAGGCTGCCGAGCTTTTCCAGCAGCCCGGTATCGAAATAACCTCCGTGAATGTTGTGCAGGCTGATCACTTCGGGGCGGAACCGGCGAAGCTCCGCCAGGATCCTGGGCGTGGAAACCGGAAAAAAATAATATTGAAATCCAAGCCAACCGGTAACCAGGTTAATCCCCCTTTCCAGGGCCTGCTGCCATCCGGGATCCCGGGTCGCGAGGACCCGGGGATCCGAAGAATTTTTGTTGCCCACCAGGAACCTGTTTTCGGTGTGGTGCCGTAGCTCCAGGCCCCTGGCCAGCCGAAGTGCGGCAATCGCAGCTCCGCCCCTGGTATCATATTTATTGATGAAGGCGATTTTCAAACTTTGGGTTTAACGGTGGAAAAAACTCCGGAGCCTGTCCTGGAACTGGTCCCGGTCCCAGTTTCTTACGGAGTGCCGGGGCAGGGCAAAACGGGGGGACCAGGAATGCACCATCCCGGGATAATTTGCGGTAACCATTTCAAAGCCCAGCTCTTTGCAAATCTCCACGGTTTGGTTCGTATAACAGCGGTTGGGTCCCAAAAATTTCCGGGATCCGAAGGGATAGGAAAAGTGGCGGACTGGGTTTCCGGTGAGTTCTGCCAGGATCCTGCGGGATTGGGTGATCTCCTCCCGCTGGATTTCGGATGGCAGCATGCCCAGGGCGGGATGCCGGTGGGTATGGCAACCGATCACTGCCGCAGGGCTTTTAGCCATTCGGGTCACCTCCCCGGGATCCATCAGCCGGTGATCCTCCCGGGCCGTGGGAGCGGTCCCCGACCATTGGAACATCTGCTCCATGGTGTCTTCAACGGACCTAGGGGCCTGGTATTGCAACAGGGACTGGAGCCTGCGGTAGGTCTCCGACCTTTCACCTGGAGTCCCTGTTGAAAAGCTCAGGCTGCTTCCATCCAGGGTCAAATTCAATTGCCCGGGGATGGATTGGTCCCCCAGCAGGATCCGCTCCAGTCCGTCCCACCAGAGCTCCTGCCCGGATCCCAGTTTCGAAGTGGTGATATAAAACAAAGCCTGTGCGCCGGCGGATTCCAGAATGGGAAGGGCTTCGGTCAGGTTGTCCAGGTAACCGTCATCAAAGGTGATCAGGACGGTTCCCTTGGGGAAATTCTGACGGTTGACCAGGTGGTGGGTGAATTCCTCCACTCCGGCAATTCGGTAATGGGCTTTGAGGATTTCCACCTGGTCGTTGAACCGGTCCGGAGTCACCGCAAGTTGCTGGGGATCCCGGGCCAGGACCGCGGTACGGTGGTACAGCAGGATGATGGCACCGGACTGGAAGGCCGCCTGGAGGCCATCCCAGGCCTGGAATATGCGCGCTCCCCATCCGGAGACCAGGGAAGCCATCAGGGGAAATATGTTTTGGAGACCAGGAAGGAATGCATGGGAGTTGAAATCGGGTTGGGTACCGGGTCGGAAAGGGTCCGGATCCCTGGTGCTAAAGTACTAAATTAATCCCTCCCGGTCCGCCCGGAGCGGCCCCGGCAGGAACCATTAAAATCTGCACTTCCTGATTCTTATACCTATTTTTGCGGCGCAATTCCAAGGCCCATGATCCTGAAAAACAGCAAGGTGCTGGTCACCGGTGCGGATGGCTTTATCGGCAGCCACCTGGTCGAGCAGCTTCTGGATGAAGGGGCTTCGGTCCGGGCCCTGGTGTTTTATAACGCTTTCAATTCCTGGGGGTGGCTGGACAGCCTTCCCAAATCCAGGAAGGAGGCCATCGAGGTAGTATCCGGGGACATCCGGGATCCCTCCTGTGTGGCCCAGGCCATGAAAGGAATGGACCTGGTCTTTCACCTGGCGGCCCTCATTGGAATCCCTTTCAGCTACCAGGCACCGGAAAGTTACCTGGATACCAATGTCCGGGGGACCCTCCATGTGCTTCAGGCAGCCCGTCAGCTCGGTACCAGCCGGGTGCTGCTCACCTCCACCTCGGAAGTTTATGGGACCGCCCGGTATGTCCCCATGGATGAGGAACATCCGCGCCAGCCCCAATCCCCGTATAGCGCCACCAAAATCGCCGCTGATTGCCTCGCGGAATCTTTCTGGAGAAGCTTTGACCTTCCCCTGACCATTGTCCGCCCCTTCAATACGTATGGACCGCGGCAATCGGCCCGGGCCATCATTCCCACGATCATCACCCAGTTAATTGCCGGACAGGATGAGATCCTTCTGGGGGCCCTCCACCCCACCCGGGACCTGGTTTTCGTCACCGATACCGTGGCTGCTTTTTTGGCGATCGCGAAATCCGATAAAACCTGCGCAATGGATCTCAATATTGCGACCGGCACCGAAATCTCCATGGAATCAATTGCCGCTACCCTGATCGGCATCATCCGACCACAGGCACGGGTGGTTCTGGATCCGGATCGGCTGAGACCCGGGAAAAGCGAAGTGGAAAGGCTCCTGGGCTCCGCGGAAAAGCTCCGGGATCTGACCGGGTGGAAACCGGACCATAATCTTGCAGCAGGTTTGAAAGCGACCGTGGAATGGTTCCGGGAGCCCGCTCACCTGGCCCATTATAAACCGGACATTTTTAATCTATGATCCCTCTTTCTTCCCCCAATATCTCCGGCAACGAATGGACCTATATCAAAGATTGCCTGGACACCGGATGGGTGTCGTCTGCTGGTGCTTATGTTGGGAAAATGGAGGAGGATGTGGCCCGGTTCACCGGGTCTCCCTTTGCCGTTGCCACCTCCAATGGCACCACCGCGCTCCATATCAGCTTGCTTCTGGCCGGAGTCCGGGCCGGCGATCTGGTCCTATCCCCGGACATCACTTTCGTGGCACCTGTAAACTCGATCAAATACCTGGGCGCCGATCCCGTGCTCATCGATTCGGATCCCCAAACCTGGCAGATGGATCTGAAGATCCTGGATTCCTTTCTTTCCGGTGAAACCGAAACCAGTTCCCGTGGATGTTACCATCTTTCCAGCGGAAAAAGGATCGGTGCCATCCTTCCCGTTCATGTGCTGGGGGGTCTGTGCGATATGGACCTGCTGATGGAAATTTCAGGAAGGCATGGTATCCCGGTCGTTGAGGATGCCACCGAAGCGCTCGGAAGCCGGTACCGGGAAAAACACGCAGGAACCTTTGGACTCCTGGGTTGCTTCAGTTTCAATGGCAACAAGATCATTACCACCGG
>DATKSX010000253.1:0-4107 GCA_035531415.1 Chitinophagaceae bacterium | reverse complement strand
GAGGCACAGAGTCGGTTGACCGTAACCCCGGCCACCGAGACCGGAAGGCCCGCAAGCAAGGCAGCCATCCGGGCAACATTCCTGTTGTCCTCCCCGGCCTGGTTCGCATCCCCTGCAATCACATCTTCCACTGCACTTGGGTCCAACCCGGGATTTCGGCGGATCAGCTCCCGGATCACCTGCGCCAGCAGGTCATCCGGGCGGATGGTACTCAGGACTCCGCCATACCGACCGATGGGGGTCCGGACTGCATCCACAAGAAATGCTTGAGCCATAAAGGCATTTGATGGCAGCAAATTTAAAGGTTCAGGCCCACTTCAGCGTGGACCCGGAATAAATGTCTGGTGAAGGAATGGTCCTGGTGGGAAATTTCCGAATCTATGGCTTGAATTTCACTACCGTGTGGTGAATCGGATGCAGGGTCCTGAGATAGGCATAAATGGCCCCCAGGTCCTGGTCGGTCATTCCGGCATAATATTGCCAGGGCATGACCGGGTTATAAGCATCCTTTGGAGCCGGTGCTGGATCCTGATTATTAACCAGGGTGCTTTTGAATCTTTGGATGAAGGCTTCCCGGGTCCATCCCCCGATCCCGGTTTCCAGGTCCGGGGTTATATTGGCGGAAGTGAGAACTCCACCGGTGGGCATGTGAAATTCCATTCCTCCGGCAAAATCCATTCCCACTGCCGGCTTTCCATTCACAATCTGGGTATGACAGAGTGCACAAAGGGCCGCATTGACCATGTATTGTCCGTAGGCCACTGAATCTGAAGGAAGGGGTCGGGGATGGAAATCCGGATTGCCGGGTATGGTATGCAGGATGAGGCTCATCGGGAAATCAGCCTTGGAGGCCGGATTATCCTGGTCGATGGGGGTAAGGGTCCGGATATAGGCGATAACCGAATAAATATCCCCGGTGTCCATCAGGCCGAAATGGGTATAGGGCATGATCGGAAAAAGGGCCTGCCCGTCTTTGTTCTCTCCGCAGGCGATGGCGCGGAGCAATTCCCCATCGGTCCAGTTGCCCAAATGGTAGGGGGTGATGTTTTGGGCAACGAAGGTTCCCGGAAACCCGTCCTCGGGTCCGAATACCTGCCCGCCCTCTCCTTCAGTTCCATGCTGGATCGGCATCCCGAAAAACCGGGTATCCCTTTTTGAATGACAGACCAGGCAACCTACAACATGGTTGGCCAGGTATTTTCCCCGGGCAATTCGGGCCGGGGTCAGGGCAATATGTAAATTCCCTGCGGCCACATGGGGAAGGCCAAAGTTGACATAGCCCAACAGGGCAACCACGATCAGCAGGATAACCAGCAGGCCGTAGCCAAGAATCTTCAGGAATTTTTTCATGAGCGGAAACCTTTTGGATGGAGGAATGACCCTGGAAGGGGGGCCAGTTTTAAACAGGACAGGCAGCGAAAAATAGGGTTTTGTTTCTACTTATCCTAATCCCCTGTCGGGAAATGAACCCAGCCGTCAGGGAACAAACCGTACCACGGCCTGGTGAACGGGGGGAATGGTTCTCAGATAGGTATAGATCGCACTCAGGTCGCGAACCGTCATCCCTGAAAAAAAAGTCCAGGGCATCGCTGAATTAAATTGTTCCCTGGCAATCGGCAAAGGGTGGAAGCTGCTGTCCGAATAGAATTTGAATCTGCTGATGAAGGCCTCCAGGGACCAGGAGCCGATTCCGTACTGCTGGTCGGGGGTAATATTGGATGAATGCACCACCCCTCCGGTCGGAAGCGGGAAGTATTCATTTCCGGAAAAGTTATCCCCATGGCATCCCTGGCAATTGGCCATCAGGACCAGGTATTTGCCATAGGCCGCATTGACCCCCGCGGGTGGAGCGGGCCGGAAATGAGGCGGGGAAGGGTAGGTATTGATTTTCCAGTTCACCGGAAAATCGGGACGGGAGTCCTCCACGTCTTTATGGATGGAGGGAATGGTCCGGATATAACTGATGATGGCACAGATGTCCAGGCTGTCCAGCTGCCCATAGTTAGGAAAAGGCATGACGGGGAAAAGGGATTTTCCTTCCCTGGTGACCCCTGCGGTGATCGCCCGGAAAATTTCCCCGTCAGTCCAGAACCCCAGGTTGTAAGGGGTGATATTCTTTGCCACAAAATGTCCCGGAAGGCCTTTGCTCTCGTCGAAAACCTCCCCTCCCTGGCCCATGGTCCCCGGCTCCATAGGGCCTGCAGTGAGCTGCATGTCCCTGTCGGAATGGCAATCCATGCACCGGGCCACATGCTGTACCAGGTAGGACCCTCTGGCCACTTCCGCCGGATTGGCCCGGATATGAATGTCCGGGGCTTTTCCCACATCAGGCAGGATCACCTTCAGCCAGATGATGATTGCGCAAAAACCAACAACCGCGACCCCCGCCAGAGAGCCCGCGAAGCGCAGGACCATTTTCTTCATGAAAGGAACAGATTATTTTTGAACCGGGACATGGATCCAAAATGCGAAATTTCCCGGGCGCATGCAAAGTTTTCTGATTCAAGATTTGATCCGGGTAGAAAACCGACCTCCCCCCTCCCCAGGTCCGCGAAATTTCGGTCCTGCATCCCCAAAATAGGTTCGGAATTCCAATTCCAACCGCGAACCCGGGACCTGGGTTACCCGGGCCTTCCCGGGACCATCTTCAGGGATGATCTTCCCTGGCCTGGAGGCCTTCCACCGGAAGGGAGCTATGTCCATCCAGATCGGTCAGGGATACGATCGCCGTATAGCGAATGGATGCCTCCACCTGGAAGGCTGCGGCGCATTCCCCCCCGGTCAGCCCTATGGTCCCCTCCTGAAGGGGAAGCAGGAACTTTTTATATTGCTTGTGGAGGCTTTTGAACCGGGGATCGATGAGCACGATCTGCGCGAGTAGGGGTTGCATGCCCCGGCCCCGCATCCGGCAAACCATCCGGGTCCCATTATGGTCCAGGGATACATTCCCTTCCAGGACCGGCTCCGGGGCATGTGGGTCATTAGGGGTCACCTCCCAATGCCGGAACAACGCCGTGGAATCTTCCAGGGACGGTCCGCTGAAACGGAGCTCATAAGTGGTTCCGCTTTGGAGGAAGAATTCCGGTTTCAGGAGGATTTCACTCAGGTTGCGGGCACCCTGGTGATATTGCACCGGAAGCAGCACCACCTGCATGAAACCGGATTGAAGGAAAAAACTTCCCCGGTGATGCATGACCTCATCCAGCACCTCCGTGTTCTTTCCCTGACCGAAGATCAGGACCATGGAATGATTGTCCATCCGGTCCTCCAGGGGATAAACCGTCCACTGCGAGACCGGGCATTGGGCCCAGGCCGCGGCCGGGAAAAGAAAAATCAGCAGGAAAATAATCTGGGCACGCATGGGGAAGCGGGAGCGGAACTATTTGGGAAGCTCTCCCACCATTTCGGAAGGTATTACCCAGGCATCGAACTGCTCGGGAGTCAGGTATCCAAGGGATACCGCCATCTCTTTAAGCGTCTTTCCTTCCTTGTGGGCTTTCTGGGCAATTTCGGCTGCCTTATAATATCCAATCCGGGTATTGAGGGCGGTGACCAGCATGAGGGACCGTTCCAGGTTCTGCTCAATCCCCTCATAAACCGGTTCGATACCCACCGCGCATTTGTCGTTGAATGAAACACAAACGTCCCCGATCAGCCGGGCAGACTGCAAAAAGTTATAAATGATTACCGGCTTGAACACATTGAGTTCAAAATGCCCGGTCGCACCCCCGATATTGATCGCCACATCATTACCCAGTACCTGGGCGGCAACCATGGTCATGGCCTCGCATTGGGTCGGGTTCACTTTTCCGGGCATGATGGAACTTCCCGGTTCATTATCCGGGATCCGGATCTCCCCGATCCCGCAACGAGGTCCGGAACTCAGCATCCGGATGTCATTGGCGATCTTCATCAGGCTTACCGCAACGGTTTTCAGGGCCCCGTGAGCTTCCACCAGTCCGTCATGAGCCGCCAGGGATTCAAACTTATTCGGAGCGGTAACAAAAGGAAGCCCGGTCAACTCCGCGATCCGGGCGGCCACCCGGACCGCATATCCCGGAGGCGTATTGATACCGGTTCCGACCGCCGTGCCCCCCAGGGCCAGTT
>DATKSX010000252.1:0-5411 GCA_035531415.1 Chitinophagaceae bacterium | reverse complement strand
AGAAAATGAAAAACGGCTCCTCCTGACCCTTCCGATCCATTCCATCCGGAGTAACCTCGTTCAACCTTCGGGCCTCCCATGAAAAAGGCGCTCCTCCAGGTCCATATTTCGGTGCTGCTGGCCGGTTTTACCGGGCCCCTGGGCAGGCTGATCCACCTTAACGAATTTGTGCTGGTCTGGTACCGGCTGATGTTCACCTCCGTGACCCTGGTGGTCATCCTTCTTTTCACCGGCCGGATGTCCCTGCTTTCCCCGAAAGACTTCCTCCGTCATGCCCTGGCCGGATTGCTGATCGGCCTGCACTGGATCCTTTTTTTCGGAAGCATCCAATATTCCAATGTTTCCATTGCCCTGGTATGCTTTTCCTCAACCAGCCTGTTCACCGCTCTGCTGGAAGCACCCCTTTTGAAGAGCCGCTTTGACCCTGCCGAAATTTGGCTGAGCCTGCTGGCAATTGCCGGAATCTTCATCGTGTTTCATTTCAATTCCGGATTCCGGCTGGGCATGGCCCTGGGCCTGGGATCTGCGGTCCTTGCCGCCTGCTTCACCATCCTGAACAAAAGCCTGGTGGCCGGACTGCCGGCCATCACGGTAACCACTTATGAGCTTTCCTTCGGATTCCTCTGGATTACCCTGCTGTTGCCGGTTTTCCTGAAATGGTTTCCAAAATCATCGATGGTGCCGACCCTCCCCGATCTCGGATACCTGCTTTTCCTCAGCTGGGCCTGCACCGTACTGGCGTTTACCCTGATGGTGAACGCACTGAAGAAGGTTTCCTCATTTACCACCAACCTTTCCCTGACCCTGGAGCCCGTTTACGGCATTCTTCTGGCCTTCCTCCTGTTCGGCGAGAATAAACAGTTTAACCTGTGGTTTTACCCGGGGATCGGACTGATTTTCCTATCCGTTCTTTTGCAGATGAAACGATTGCTCCGGAAGGGAAACGGGAAAGGGAGCACGGCGGGCCAGGAGATCCTGACCGGGTGAAGGGTCAGGCTGCCTGCCGGGAGATGAACTTCACCAGGCTGCGCCGGGCGACCGGCAGCAGGGTCTCCTCCATGGGGAAGGTAAGGCCGGTTTCCACACTGTAAACCGCCGGGTTGGGCAGGTCGCTGCGCTGGTGGATGAGATCGGATTTTACCGTTTCATAAGTGTGGGAAAAGCTTTTCCGGTAATCGGTGATGAATTCCGTATGGATCCCGCAATATTTTTCATCATGGCGGTGGAAAATGGTGATCCGGTAGCGGTAGACCTGGATCTCCGGAGCCCTCCCGTTGCGCAGCAGCATGTATCCTTCCCGGGTGTGCAGGGGGATGATACCCACCGGAGAAATGTTCATCCGGGCCTCCACCAAATCATATATCTCGGTCCCCTGCCGGATGGTATCGTTCATGGTCCCGAGGGAATACTCGATGATTTCCCAAATCTCCTGCATCAGGTCGTCATCCTCAATCATCTGGTTGTAAATCACCTGGAGCTTTTCGAGGTTGAGGGCGGAGAGTCGCTTCGGAAAGAACTTCTGCAAGACCTCCTTGTGCTCCCGGAACGCCGAAAGGCTGTTATAATGGAAAACCAGATCGGATAACTGGGGGTAAAGCATGTTCTGGCTGAAGAGCCGGCCAATATCCTGCAGGTAGGCCAGCAATTTATATTTCTTATGCTCGAAATCGATGGGTCCGTCAACAAACCAGGTTTCGCTGAGCGATTTCATAGGGACATGATTTGCGCACCAATTTACAAAAATTTCAAAGACCTCACTTCCCGGAAAAAGCCGGGGCCCTCCCGGTTTGGGGTTTTTACTTAGGTTTGCCCCATGATCTCCCAGCAGAGCATACAGCAGATTGTCAGCAGGATCGACATCGTGGAGATCATTGGCTCCTTTGTAAAACTCAAGAAAAGAGGCTCCAATTACATCGGGCTCTGTCCCTTTCATGACGAGCGGACTCCCTCCTTCATGGTCTCTCCCACCAAGGAGATCTACAAGTGTTTCGGCTGCGGAAGGAGCGGCAACGCGATCGGCTTCCTCATGGACCATGAGAAGTACTCCTATGTGGAAGCGATCCGCTGGCTGGCCGCGCGTTACAATGTGGAGCTGGAGGAAACCCAAAGCAGTCCGGAGGCCAGGCTCCAGCAACAAGTTGCCGAGAGCCTTTTCATCATCAACAACTTTGCCCGGGAATTTTTTTCCAGGGTCCTGGTGGAAACCGACGAAGGCCGAAGCATCGGTCTAGGTTATTTCCGGGAAAGAGGATTTTCAGATGACACCATTGCGAAATTCCAGCTCGGATATTGCCCGGAATCCTCATCTGCCTTCTCTTCGGCCGCCCTTAAAGCCGGCTATAAACTGGAATACCTGCTGAAAACCGGTCTGGTGGTGATGCGCCAGGACCAGCCGGTCGACAATTACCGGGGAAGGGTGATTTTCCCCGTGCACAACCAGAGTGGAAAAATCATCGGCTTTGGAGCCCGGATCCTCAAAGCAAATGACCGGGCTCCCAAGTACATCAATACCCCGGAAAACGAGCTCTATGTCAAAAGCAGACTCCTTTATGGCACCTATTTCGCCCGCCAGGCCATGGACCGGCAGGACGAATGCCTCCTGGTGGAAGGATACACGGACGTGATTTCCCTGCACCAGGCCGGAATTGAAAATGTGGTCGCTTCAGGGGGTACTTCCCTGACCCCGGACCAGCTCCGGCTGATCCGCAAATTCACCGGAAACCTCACCATACTCTATGATGGAGACAGCGCCGGGATCAGGGCAGCCCTCCGTGGGCTGGATCTTGCCCTGGAGGAAGGGCTGAACGTGAAACTGGCTCTGATCCCGGATAACGAAGACCCGGACAGCTATGTCCGAAAGGTCGGGGCGGCGGCTTTCCGGGAATTCATTGCCCGGGAAAAGAAGGATTTCATCGTGTTCATGCTGCAGGTTTCCCTTAAGGAGGCCGGAAACGACCCCCAGAAGAAATCCCAGCTGGTCAATCAGATCGCAGAGACGATTGCCCGGATCCATAAGCTGGAGGATTTTACCCGGCAGCAGGATTATATCCATCAGTGCAGCCAGATGCTGGGCATTGATGAAAATGGCCTGGTCGCCCTGGTGAACCGGTATATCAGGGAAAAGGTCCGCAAGGAGGGGCAGATTCCGGCTGATGAGGCCAGGCAACTGGAACAGGAGGCCACCGGGGACAACCATCCTTCAGACGAATTCACCGACCTGCTGCTGCGGGGGGATGAAAAGCAGGAAGAGGGGCTGGTGAGGGTCTTGCTGGAATTCGGGCAAATGGACTGGGACGATGGGAAAAAGGTGGCCGACCACATTTTTGAAGCCCAGATCGATTTCGACCTGCTGGAAAACCAGACGGCCAAAAGGATCATCGAGCATTACCGAACCCTGTATCACCTGAAGATCTATCCTGATGCCAAGACCTTCGTATACCATGAAGATCCCGAAATCAGTTCCTATTCCATCCATTCCCTGGAATTTCCCTATGAAGTGAGCCCCAACTGGAAGGTGAAATTCGAACTGGACGTGCCGACCCGAAACGAAATGTACCGCCAGGATGTCCAGTCCGTCCTGATCTGGCTTTCCCTGGCCAAAATCAAAAAACTGATCGCCGAAAACCAGAAGGAGTGGAACCATGCCGGCAGTTTTGAAGACCAGGTTGCCCTGATGCAGCTGCATTCCCATCTCAAGAAGATGGAAAAGGAACTGACCGAGAAGCTGGGGACCGTGATCTACAAATAGGACCGATCGGAGAACTACCTCATCCCATCGCCTAAAAACCGATGGGTTTTTGTTCCGTATTATAAATCCTCGGGGAACAAATTTTCCATTTCTTAAGCCGGTATCCTGCCGAAACCACAAGAACCCCCAAACCATACCGGATGCTCCTTTTGAAATTGATGCTGGACGCATCCCTGAAATATTTGGTCGGGCAGGTGACCTCCCCGATCTCATAACCTTTCATGAAGATCTGGCAGATGACCTGGTTGTCGAAGATGAAATCATCGCTGTTGCGTTCAAAAGGGATGTCCTGCAGCACCCGGGCAGCATAAGCCCGGTAACCGGTATGGTATTCGCTCAGCTTTTGCCGGAGCAGGAGGTTCTGGATCAGGGTGAGCAGGCGGTTGGATACATATTTATAGACCGGCATCCCTCCTTTCAAGGCTCCTTTGCCCAGGATCCTGGATCCCATCACAACCGGGAACACCCCTTGGGAAATGATGCTGGCCATGGCAGTGATCAGCAGGGGGGTATACTGGTAGTCAGGATGGAGCATGACCACGATATCGGCCCCCAGTTCCAAGGCTTTCGCGTAGCAGCTTTTCTGGTTTCCCCCGTAACCCCGGTTGCTGGAATGGCGGATGATGTGGCGAATGCCGAGGCGCTGTCCCACGCTAACCGTGTCATCCTGGCTGGCATCGTCCACGAGCACGACCTCATCTACCACATGGGTTGGTATCTCCCGGAAAGTCTTTTCCAGGGTTGCTGAGGCATTATAAGCGGGAAGCACGACAACGATCTTCTGACCGTTCAGCATCGGAGGTTTTGGGGCCAAAGGTATTAATTATGGTCAACCCTTTGGATTTGCCGGACCCCACAATTAACCGCCCCTTCCTCCGTTCTTAACCTGGTCCCCGGACTTTGCGCCGCAGGCAGGGCTGCATTCCCCGGCATCACCACCTCCTACGGATGATCCGGGACCCGGGCAGAGCCCCGGAACCTTGCAGGAGGTTTGAAAATTCAAGAATCCCTTCCGCTCGGATAACCATATAAGCAGTATTTTTGCAACCAGGAATGCTTAAGCAATCAGATCATTACATTTAATTGGAATGGCATTGATTCAATCAAGGCAAAACAGGCATCCCCAAGCGATTTCCCTGCTCCAAACCCCCAGCAAATTTCCCATGCCGGCAATGCCGGCCGGTTATCATCTATTTAACCGCCGGCCGATCCTGAGGGTGGCCCCCCTGCTGGCCATTGCATTGGTCTTTGCCCGATTTTCCTATGGCCAGGATACCACGTCCAATAAGGCTTCGGACAAAGAAGACCTGAAGATCCACACCAATGACACCACGCTTCAGAAGTTATATGACCAGGTTGAAAAGATCAACGCCAACGACCAGGAAAACTCCATCGCCATACAAGGGCTGATGCAGGGAAAGGAGATGGATAACATGACCAAGTATCAGCTGGTCAAAAGTAACATCATCAATGCTTCGCAGACCTATTACCTGCTCAACAAGAAAATCACCGATTTGCGCTCCCGGACGACCAGCAACAGCCTGGACGTGTTCATCGCTTCCCTGAACAACCCGGAAAGCAAGGAGCTCGGTTTTTCCTTTTCCGAAAGGGTGATCGACCTGGTGAAAACGGTGATTTTACAGGGAAAGGCAGAAAAGAGCGC
>DATKSX010000251.1:0-3574 GCA_035531415.1 Chitinophagaceae bacterium | reverse complement strand
AGGATGGTCTGAATGGCCTCGGCTACCACGGCCCAGTTTTCGTCCAGGTCGGCCTTGATCTTACCCGGGTTGAGGATCACCTTATCCAATCCCTTGGTTAGGGATAGAAGCGCCAGGATGGTATGTCCGAAGGGGACCCCGATATTGCGAAGCACGGTGGAATCAGTCAGATCCCGTTGCAGCCTGGAAATGGGCAGCTTGGCGGATAAATGCTCGAACATGGCGTTCGCCACCCCGAGGTTTCCTTCTGCATTTTCGAAATCGATGGGATTGACCTTGTGGGGCATGGCGGAGGAACCGACTTCCTCAGGTTTGATTTTCTGGGTGAAATAATCCATCGAAATATAGGTCCACATATCCCTGCAAAAATCAGTCAGGATGGTATTGATCCTTTTCATGGCATCGAACTGGGCCGCCAGATGGTCGTAGGGCTCAATCTGGGTGGTGAGGCGCGCCCGCTTCAGCCCCAGGATCCCCTGGACAAAGGCATCGGCCAGTCCGGGCCAGTCCTTTTCAGGGAATGCCGCGACATGCGCGTTGAAGTTACCGGTGGCTCCACCGAATTTCGCCGTGTAAGGGATCTGGACCAGCAGGGACAGCTGCCCATCCAGCCTTTCGCAGAATACGAGGAGCTCCTTTCCCAGTCTGGTCGGAGAGGCTGGCTGGCCATGGGTTCTGGCGAGCATTGGAATATCCTTCCATTTTTTCGCCTGGACCCCGAGTTTGTCCCGGAAGGAACCCAGGGTGGTTAAATACACCCCTTCAACAGCCTCTTTCCAAAGCAGGGGAATCGCCGTATTGTTTATGTCCTGGGAGGTCAGGGCGAAATGCACCCATTCCCTGCGATCCCCGAGTCCCATCTCTTCCAGGATTTCCTTAAGCAGGTATTCTACGGCCTTTACATCATGATTGGTGATTTTTTCCCGGTCCTTGACCTGCTGTGCCTGCTCCAGGGTAAACCTTCGGTAAATATCCCTCAACCGCGGAAGCTGATTTTTGGGGATCCTGAAAAATCCGTTCTGGGAAAGGAAGATGAAATATTCCACCTCCACCCGCATCCGGAACCGGATCAGGGCGTACTCGGAAAAAAAGTCAGCCAACCCTTCCAGCTGGCCTCGGTACCTTCCATCAATCGGGCAAACAGCGGTCAGGGGCTGCAATTGCATGAGCAGGGGTTTTTGGGGTTGACCCGGGCTGGGCTGAACCCTTATATTTGCTGCCGTGAAATTAACCAATTTGGCAGAACAGCCCGTAAAGGTTGCCGCAGTAAGCTATCTGAACACCAAGCCCCTGCTTTACGGGTTGACCCACCACCCTGTGGCCCGGAAAATCCTGCTCAGCCTGGATTATCCTTCTAAAATCGCGGACCAGCTCATCCGGGGGGATGTTGATCTGGCCCTGGTTCCTGTCGCCATCCTTCCCCGGCTCAGGTCCTACCAGATCGTGGGGGATTATTGCATCGGAGCAGATGGTCCGGTGGCTTCCGTGGGATTGTTCAGCGAAGTGCCCCTGGACCAGATCCGGCAGGTTTATCTGGATTACCAGAGCAGGACCTCGGTAGCCCTGCTCAAATTGCTCTGCGCCGGATTCTGGAAAATCAATCCAGGGTTTCTGGAAACGGATGGGGAATTCCCAAACCGGATCAGGGGAACCGACGCAGGGTTGCTGATCGGAGACCGGGCATTGGCCCAAGGGACCCGGTCCCCTTATTGCTATGACCTTGGTGAGGCCTGGAAATCCTTCACCGGTTTACCTTTTGTATTCGCAGCCTGGATCTCGACCAGGGTCCTGCCCCTTGATTTTGTACAGGCTTTCAATGCGGCCAACCAGTTGGGGCTGGAGCATATCGAGGAGGTGGTCCGGGAAAATCCCTGTCCCTGGATCGACCTGAATACCTACTTTACCAGGCATATCAGCTACCTGCTTACCCCCGAAAAACGAAAGGGCCTGGAAAAATTCCTGGAACTCCTTTCCAGGGAAGACGCAACCCAGCAGGGATTGTCGTAAATTCAGTTCCCTAAATCCAATAAGTTATGAAAATCGGAATCCTGGGTAGCGGTACCGTTGGGCAAAGCCTGGCTGCCGGACTGCTCAAAGCAGGCAACGAGATCCGTCTTGGAACCGGACACCCCATGAAAGAAGAACTGGTAGCCTGGGCTTCCCGGCATAAAGCCGGAGATTGCATCACCACCTTCGCCCAGGCAGCCGCATTCGGGGACCCGGTCTTTCTATGCACCAACTGGACGGGAACCGAATCCGCAATAAAACAATCCGGGACCGCCCTGGAAGGAAAGGTGGTAGTAGATGTTACCAACCCTCTGGACGGGAAAGGACCCGATGCCCTGGGCAGGCTTTCCTTTGCCGATGTTCATGGAGCCTCCGGAGGCGTCCTGGTCCAGCAATGGTTACCGGACAGCAAAGTGGTTAAAGCCCTGAACAGCATTGGAAGCCTTCATATGGACCACCCTGCCTTCAGCGAAGGGAAACCCACCATGTTTGTCGCCGGAAATGCGGACCAGGCGAAAAAATCCGTTACCCATATCCTCCATGAGCTCGGGTGGGAGGATGTGGTCGATGTCGGCGGGATCGAAATGAGTGACAGCCTGGAGGAGCTTTGCAGGCTCTGGTGCGCATACGGCTTCCGGACCGGAACCTGGACGCATGCCTTCTCCCTTTTAAGAAAATAATCCGATAACCGGCACAAATAGCTCACAACCTTCGTTTTATAAACCATGGTCGATTCGGCAGGTTAATCATGCGCTTCCATTTCCCGGACCCAGGAGTTTTGCCCCCGCCCGCTGTTTGCACCAGGGGGTTCCATGTCTCGATTTCAGGGCTTCCTGGCTAGCGCAGAATTAACAATTTCCGCACTGCTTTCCCTCCCCGGGAATTGAGCAGCCGGAGGAAATAATATCCGTTGGGAAGACCGGCAGGAAGCGCGACCCTGATCACCGGGCCCTGTAACCCGGTCTCCAGGGGCTGCTGCAATACCATACGGCCCGATCCATCCAGAAGTTCCACCGAAATGCCTGAACCCGCTTCGAAGAAGGCCGGATCGCTGAAGTATACCTGGTAGGTGGCCGGATTGGGATATATTTCCCCGGAATCACCCGGGATGGTAGAAAAATCCAGGTTTTGGAGGGAGACCGAATCCACGATCGCATGGCCGGCCAGGTTTTCGTTATGGGAGGTATAGGCAATGCCGGCAAACGTCCGGGTGTCCATGGCGATCGCCACCGAATCCAACGCGGTCCAGATATGGCCGTCCGGGGAAACATATCCGGTGAATTCATTCCCCTCCCGGACCAGCCTCAGCCAGTAGGGAATAAAGATATTCCCCAGGCTTCTGGTGCTGCTGGATCCCTGGTCGCTGATCCGGTACTGGAAAGCAGCTCCATTCCCTGAGGTGATACAAATCATGGCCTGGGGAGAACTCCCTTCCAGACTTTGGCGGATCATGATTCCGCATTTGGCCCAGGGATCGGTATAATCCAGGTATTCGACCTTTGCCGTAACCATGAGCCGGCCCGTATCCAGACCCTGATAAACATAATGAAAGTCATCTACGCGGTTC
>DATKSX010000250.1:0-10341 GCA_035531415.1 Chitinophagaceae bacterium | reverse complement strand
ACCAGGCCCGGGATTGTGATGGTCCATACCGGGGCCGGAATAGGTCCAAAACCTGGTTGCGGTTCCGTTCCATTTGGGTCCGCCAGGCCCGGACCGTCCTGGCATAATGCAATCCGTTGATCTGCCAGTGGCCCTCCAGTCGAAGCGGATCGGAGAAATGGAACAAAAGTCCATGGGAAGGCATGATCCCCTCGGAAAAAAAATAACGGCCCAGCCAATCTGCCTTCCCCAGGTCTTCTAAAAGATAGGCATGGGCCCGATGGGAAAACACCTGGACGAATAATTTTCCCCCAGGCGCCATCCATCCTCTGATCCGGTCCATCAGGGTCCTGAAATTTCTCATATGTTCCAGCATTTCCACGGTGATTACCCGGTCATATTGCTCGGTGGTTTTGAAATCATTCATATCCCTGGTCACCACGCTGATCTGATCCAACCCTTTTTCCCGGGCCTTTCGGTCAATCCAGGCTTTTTGGGCCGGAGAATTGGAAACCGCGGTGATCCGGGATCCGGGGTATCGCTCTGCCATCATCAGGGTCAGGGAGCCCCAGCCACATCCCAGTTCCAGGATATGCTGACCGGGACTGAGCGCTGCCCTCCGGCAGGTCAGTTCCAGCATGGCTCTTTCCGCGTCATCCAGTTCCTGGCAACCTTTTTCCCAAAGGCAACAGCTGTATTTCATGGATTTACCCAGGAAAAGCCGGTAAAATTCCACAGGCACATCCAGGTCTTCCTTTTCCCCTGCACCACCCAGAATGGCGATGGGAGCCAGGTCCATCCTGTGGACCAGGTCCTGGAGCCGATTCGCTGCCCCATCAGGGCCTCCGGATTCCAGCAACTCCAACCTCCGCCGGATCAGCCTTCGGAGCCCAAGCCGGATCAGCCAGTCGGGAATCCTGCCCTGATCCAGTAAAGGGTCATACCATAGCTGTTCCATGCAATGGAGTCTTCGGCATTTCGGGAAAAAAAGAAAGGTCCTGATTTTTCCGGTTTCCCGGAACCATGGGGCAAAAGCACATGGGGATTGATCTTTTCAGGGGTCGGGCAGAAGGAATTGCAGCTTTGGGGATCAGCGCATTCCTGAGTTGGTCTTCACGGTGATGATGCGCATTTTTTTCAGCAGCAGGATGATGGGGAAAGTAGGGTCAAACTCGTACCATTTTTTGGCGAAATTGAGGCTGTTGGGGCTTTTGTGATGGTTGTTCTGCATCAGTTCCCCCATCAGGAAAATATCCACCGGAATAGTGTTGCGGCTGTGGTCGGAATTGTCGAAGTTGGAATAACCATATTTATGGCCGCACCAGTTCACGATCGCTCCATGAATCGGTCCCATGAAGAAATGGATGGGAAGCAGCAGGAACATCCACCAGGCCGTGGCGAAATGAACATAATAGGCCACATAAAAGAGACCGAAAAGGATCCGAATGCTCCACATGTTGGACACCCGGTCCAGGAATTTCCATTCCGGATAATTGCCCCGGAAGGCTTTTTCCGGTTCGACCCGGAATTTCGCATAATCCAGATAGATTTGCTTGGTCCGCATGGTCATGTGCCAGATATCTTTGAAAAAATGCGGGGAATGGGGATCTTTTTCAGTATCGCTATAGGCATGATGCATGCGGTGCATGATCGCATAGGCCCTGGGATTGAGAAAGGAGGCGCCCTGGGCAAAGATGGTGAAAGAATAGAAAAATCGTTCCCAGAACTTCGTCATGGTGAACATCTTGTGCGAAGAGTACCGGTGTAAAAAAAAGGTTTGGCAGAACAACGAAATAAACCAATGTGCCAAAAAGAAAATCAATATGGGCATGGGGGAGGATGATTTGAAGCCACAAGGTACGCAAAAAAGCTTTTTGATGCGCCTTCCCAGGAGGAAGTTCTTCCGGCAAACGGGATCACTGCTTCCATCTTCCGGTTCAGGGGAAGTCATGGATTTTTTCTGGCATATTTTTTATCCTTAATAAGTGAATCCTTCTTTTTAAACCAATTCCGGTCCGGTTATGGAAAATGGCGTACTCATTCAATATTTCCACTGGTATTATCCCGATGACGGAAGCTTATGGGATCACCTGAAAGCCCATTGCAGTGAACTCTCCAGCCTGGGAATCACGGCAGTCTGGCTTCCTCCCGCGACCAAGGGGTCCAAGGCCCATGCCGGCAATGAAACGGCAGGATATGATATCTATGATCACTACGACCTCGGTGAATTCGACCAGAAGGGCGATACCCGGACCAAATACGGTACCCGGGACCAATATCTGCAGGCGGTGGAGGCCGCCCACGGGGCCCGGATTCAGGTTTACCCTGATATCCTGCTGAATCATAAGTCCGGCGGGGATGAGACGGAAAAATTCATGGCCCGCAAGGTCAATCCGGATAACCGAAATGAATTCATCAGTGACCCCCAGGAAGTGGAGGGCTTCACCAAATTCAACTTCCCCGGCCGGAAAGGAAAATATTCCCCCTTCGTCTGGGATTTCCACTGTTTCAGCGGAATCGATTACACCCTGAATGCCGGCAATGGGATTTTCAAAATCCTCAACGAATACGGGGAACACTGGGAAGATATTCTGGCCAACGAGCTGGGCAATTACGATTACCTGATGTTTAATGATATCGACCACCGAAATCCTGCCGTGGTGGAAGAATTGAAAAGGTGGGGAAAATGGTACCATAACCTGATCGGGTTCGAGGGTATGCGGCTGGACGCCATCAAGCACATCTCTTTGAACTTCCTGAACGGCTGGCTGGACTACATGCGGGAAATCTGCGGCAGGGATTTATTTGTGGTAGGAGAATACTGGGCTCCCTCGCAGCCCAAAGACATGATAGATTATATCAGAGCCTCCGGAGGGAGGATGTCCCTTTTCGATGCCTCTCTCCAGCTGCATTTCCATGAAGCCTCCCAACAGGGGGCCGGTTATGATCTGTCCCGGGTCTTTGAGGGCACCCTGGTCCAGGCCGACCCGGGTCACAGTGTGACCCTCGTTACCAACCACGACACCCAACCCATGCAATCCCTGGAATCCCCGGTCAACCCCTGGTTCCGGCCTCTTGCCTATGCCATGATCCTGCTGCGGCAGGGGGGCTATCCCTGCCTGTTTTTCACCGATCTGTTCGGGGCGGAATATACCGGTAAGGGCAGTGACGGGAAGGATTACCGGATCCGGATGGAACCCATCCCGCTGCTCCGGGAAATGCTCCGCGCACGGCTCAAATACTGCTGGGGAGCCCAGCGGGATTGGATCGATCACCCCCAATGCATTGGCTGGACCCGGGAGGGGGCAGAGGATAAAAAGGGGTCCGGTTGTGCAGTCCTGATGAGCAGCGGCGGAGACGGAACCAAGCATATGGAACTGGGCATACGACATGCAGGCAGGACTTTTGCAGACCTGTTCAGGAACAGGACCGAAAAAATATCCATCGGTGAGGATGGCCAAGCGGATTTTCTCTGCAAGGCGGGCTCCGTATCGATCTGGGTGGGGGAGGATACCCTTACCCTGGTCACGGCCTCCCGGGGGACACCTCGGGATCTGGGTGGTTGATTTCCTTCCTTTCCGGGGGGACCGGCTCATTTTCCCGGGGGTGGATCGGTTTTACTTCGGGTGGCACCTGCTCGATCCGGTTGGGGTCCCGGGCAGGATCCGGTCCGGGTGGGTCAAAAGGGGAACGGTTCATGGGATGGTTTTCCTTTACTGGGCTAAAAAACTGTGCCCCTTTTTTCGGAAACCCGAAAAAGCATTAAATACTGCAGGGAGGTAACCCGGGGAGCGCTGGTTCCGGTCCCATCAAGGGGCGAAACGGCCCAACCATTTGAAGCATTCTTCCGCCCGGAAATGGAGGTCCGGCCGGTACTTTTCCCGAAAAAAGAATGGGTAAAAATCTTCCCAAGAATTCTTCCCGCACCTCATGGATTCGATTTTCCGGAAGGAAAATCCAAAAGGGAAGGCAGAAGGAAATAATTCCGGAATCTCCGGTGAAAGTTGGCATAGTTTTTCCTCAACATAACTAAATCCCTAAGGTTCGCCTCACCGGTATTTTCAGCGGAGACCTGTGCAATTATGAGGTTATAACCACTTTTTAAAATGCTTTGATCATGGAAGAAGTCAAAAAAGCCCGGGCAACTCAAAAAGGAAACCATTCCCAACTCCGGGAATTCTTCCTGGATGAGCTCAAGGATATCTATTGGGCTGAAAAACACCTGATCGGAGTCCTTCCCAAAATGGAAAAGGCAGCCACCACTTCGGAGCTCAAGGCGGCATTCAGCGGCCATCTCCAGGAAACCAAAAAACACGTGATCCGCCTGGAACAAGCCTTCCGGGATCTGGGTGAAAAACCGGTGGCCAAAACCTGCGAAGCCATGAAAGGAATCACTCGGGAAGGGGAAACCATCATATCCGAAACCGGTACCCATTCCCTGACCCGTGACGTGGGACTGATTTTCGCCGGACAGAAAACCGAGCACTACGAGATCGCCACTTACGGAGGTTTGATTCAGGTGGCCAAGACCCTGGGACTCGACCAGATAGCCAACCTGTTTGAAGCAACCCTTTCAGAAGAAAAGCATGCCGACAGCATGCTTACGGACTTGGCGGAAGACCATATCAATGAATCTGCAATGGCGGAAAAAGAATCCTGAGGCATCCAGGGGTTTCACCCAAATCCCCAGGGACCCTCAAATGAATTACCCAAAAATCCGATAAAACCCCCACTCATGGACCAAATGAATGACCAGATCTCCGCAAAGCTGAGCTATTTGCTGGGACTCTTGGATGAAAGCCACCAGGAAATGGAAAACCTCGCCGAAGAAATCAGCGATAAGGAATTGAAAGATATCGTCATGGAGGTCGCTGATGAGAATTTTCGTTCCATCCAGATGCTTCGCTCCATCCTGGGGGATCTCAAAGCATTTGCTCAGGAAGGCCTGGTTCGGTTTCCGGATCATGGACAGGACCTGGAGGGCATTTTCGAAAGCTGTCTCAAACTGGAAAACCGGTTCGTCCAGGCCTATCGGGATATTCTCAACCAATGGTTCCCAAATATGCATCTCAGAAGGGTCCTGCAGCACCAGCTCAATGGGATCAAATCCGGGTTCATGAAGCTTAAACTGTTCGCCCAGCTTGGCCGGGAGGAAGAGATCAGCGAAGTTTCCCAGGTGGTGCATCAAATGTCCTGAAACTGGCCTTCTGCATTATCCCTGCTGGGTTGGCTGTTTTGCGACAAAAGGCGAAGCAGGGGGCATGAACCAGAAGTGGCCCAAAAGTGGCATTACCAGGGGAATCCTGCCCCCGTCTTATTTTCCCTTTAAATCAAGGGATCCGGATCCCCATCCAGGTTGGGAAGGGATTAAAAAGGGGGAAATCCCGGAACCAAATCTCGGAAAGTTCTGATTGAATCAGTTATTGCAAACGGAAAGTTCCAGATGGATCCGATCACTGATCTTTTTGATCTGCTTGACCATGATCTTACGCATATAGATGAAGAAAAATTTGATTCCCTCCTCCTCCCGGATCAGCTCAGCCAGAAGCATCCGGGTGGGATCTCCATTGAAATCCAGGGTGACCACGGCGGTCTTTTTCATGTATTGCTCCCAGAACCGGGCGGTCATCTTCCCCCTGCTCCGGTATTTGGCCCAAAATAATTCCAGAAACATCGTTTCCTGATCTTCCCCGATCCGGCTCAGGTCTACTTCCATCCAGGTAGCCTGACCCAAAACGGGGTTTCCGGCAACGATCTGAAGCAACTTGAAAAGGTCCAGTCCGATTTTGGAACGGGGGGATATTTCATATTTTTCCAAAGGGGTGAGACCGTATTTTTCGTGCATGAATTGTTCTGCCCTCCTGAAGAGCTGGTAACCTTCCCGCATCCTGGTGAACCGGCAGCCGGGTTCCTGCTCCCAGAACGGTTCAGACATCACCTCTTTAAACCTCCGGTCGAAAGCATTGGTGGCCTCGTGGAGAAAACCCACCGTCCTTCGGTGTTCAGGGCCCAGTTCCTGGATCGCCTCTTTTTCAAATAAGGGACGGCGGTCGTTTTCCAGAATGGTGTTCAGAATCTGGCGGTCCGAGGAAAAAAACATGATCAGGGGAATTTATCCCTGAGTTCCAAAAACTGTGCCGTTAGGCCCGGGATTCCCCTGGTTCCTCCGAAAAGTTCCACAAAGGAGTCATCGAAAAGAGGAATACCGTATTTTTCAGATCATTCTCAAACTGCGCCATGATTTCTTTTCAGCTTCCCCGCCGGTTCACCCATATGGTCCTGAGGACATTACCCCTGATCTTATTTTCGCACCTGTTTCCGGGATGGCTTTCTGCCCAATCCCTCCCGGTCAATCCCAGGTGGCTGCACCAGGGATGGTCCGCCCAATGGATTACCTGCCCCGGGGCGCCTGCCCGGGATTATTCGGTTTGCCATTTCCGCAGGGATTTTACCCTGGGACGGATCCCGGCCCGGTTCCGAATTCATGTTTCGGCAGATAACCGTTATGTCCTTTTTGTCAATGGACATGAAATCGGAAGGGGGCCAGCACGGGGAGACCTGTACCAATGGAACTACGAGACCTATGACATTGCCCCGCTGCTCAGGGCCGGAAAAAACACCCTGGCCGCCCAGGTCTGGAACCTGGGGGTTTATGCGCCGGTCGCGCAGATTTCCTCCCGGCTGGGTTTCCTGGTGCAGGGAGATGAGGACTCCGCCGAGGTCGTCAACACCGGTTCTTCCTGGAAATGCATCCAGGATCAGGCCTACGCCCCATGTGCGACCCGGCTGGAACAGGAGCTGGGGACCTATATCGTCACGGGGCCGGGCGACAGCGTCCGGGCGGATCGCTATCCCTGGGGATGGGAATTGCCGGATTACCCGGACAGCGGTTGGGACCAGGCCACTGGGGTAGCCGCTGCGGCAGTGCCTTTCGGTTACGGATCAGACAACCTCTGGACCCTGGTGCCCAGCCCGATCCCCCAAATGGAACAACGGACCCAGCGGCTCGCCCGCATCCGCCGCAGCGGGGATTTTGCCATTTCCGACAGTTTCCAGCTCGGATCCCGCCCCCTGACCATTCCCGCCCATTCCCGGGTGAGCATCCTGCTGGACCAGGGATTTGAGACCGTGGCCTACCCGGTGCTAGAAGTAAGCGGGGGGAAGGGGTCCGAGGTCCGGATGGTTTATGCCGAAGCCCTGGCGGACCAACAGAATCATAAGGGCAATCGGGATTCGGTGTCAGGCAAATCCATCCGGGGACTTTATGATGTCTTCCTTCCGGACGGGAGGGCCCATGCCCGATTCAAGCCCCTCTGGATCAGGACCTACCGGTACCTACAGCTCGATGTTATTACAGGACCGGATTCCCTGGTCCTGGAGGACCTTTCAGGCATCTATACCGGGTACCCCTTTGTGCATGAGGCCAGCTTCAGTTCGGATGATCCGTCCCTGGAAAAAATCTGGGAAGTGGGTTGGAGGACCGCACGGCTCTGCGCCGGGGAGACCTATTTTGACTGTCCCTATTACGAACAGCTCCAATATGAGGCCGACACCCGGATCCAGGCCCTAATTTCGCTATATAATGCGGGGGATGACCGGCTGATGCGCAAGGCGATCCATGATTTTTACGATTCCAGACTCCCGCTGGGACTGACCCAGGGGAGGTATCCCAGCAACCGGCTCCAGATCATTCCTCCCTTTTCCCTTTGGTGGATTTCCATGTTGCATGATTACTGGATGAACCGCAGGGACGATGGACTGCTGCGGGGTTATCTCGGAGCCATGAACACCATACTGGACTGGTACCGGGCCCATCTGGATTCCAGTGTAGACCTCCTGGGGCCGATGGACTGGTGGAACTTCGTGGACTGGAATAATGCCTTCCCAGGAGGCGTGCCGGACGGAGCCACGGACGGTCATTCCTCCGTCCTAACCCTCCAGTTCGCCTATACGCTTCGGCAGGCCTCCGATCTGTTGGCCTATTTCCACCAAAATACCCAGGCTGCTGCCGACCAGGCCCTGGCGAACCGTCTGACCCGTTCGGTTTACCTCAGGTGCTTCGACAGCCGGAGGATGGAAATGGCCAACACTCCTTCCCGGACCAGTTTCAGCCAGCATGCTGGAATCCTGGCCGTCCTGGCGGGAGCCATCCCGGCGACTCAGGAAAAGCAGGTCATGGAAAAGGTGATCCGGGACAGTTCCCTGAGCCAGGCTACTTTTTATTTCAGGTTCTATCTCACCCGGGCCATGGTAGCTGCCGGTATGGCAAATCAGTATGAGTCGCAACTGGGCCCCTGGAAAGCCATGATCGCCAAGGGCCTTTCCACTTTCGCGGAGACCCCGGGACAAACCCGTTCGGACTGCCATGGTTGGTCCGCCAGCCCTGAATATGATTTCCTGGCCACCCTCTGCGGCATTACGCCTGCTTCACCCGGATTCCGCAGCGTCCGAATCGCCCCGGCTCCCGGGGCCCTGCGCGAGATCAATGCCGTGATGCCCCATCCCGATGGCTTTATCCGGGTTTCCCTGAAAAGGCGGGGAGCCCATGGAATTGAGGCCAGGATCAGTCTTCCTGCCCTCCTTCGCGGCACTTTTATCTGGGAGGGACACAGTATTCCCCTCCATGGTGGGGATCAAACCATCACCCTGTAGATCCGAAACCCCGAAGTTTTGGAAGGGAGGAAGTTGTTCCACCTTGAAATGCGATTTCCCAAGAATCGTATTGAGGATGCAGGCGTTGCGGTAAGTGCCCAATCCCAGGTCCGGCGCGTTGAATCCATGGGTGTGCAACTCCGCGTTCTGCACAAAGATTTCCTTTCCGGCCAAATCCACGGTATAGTCCCGGGCCACCACATATCTGCCGGCGCCATCCCAGCGGATCCGGTCTCGGACCGGGTCCAGGAATTGAGGGACCTGGGCCCGATATCCGGTCGCCAGGACGACCCAACCGGTCTGGTGCAGAAAGGACTTTCCCTGGCCCTTATGGAAAAATTCAAGTTCAAGCCCATTCCCCAGATCGCTGATCCGTTTCAACTCACAACCTGGACTGATCCTGGGACCGGGTTTTCCCCGATCCAGGCTGTATCGGTAGAGCAGGTCATAAATTTCACCGATCAGCCTGGAATTCACACCAAGGTACAAGCTATCCTGGCCTGCAAGCATTTCGGGCTTCCGCCCGGAAGGCAGGCCATAGAAATAATCGATATAGGCAGGGGAGGCCATCTCATAGCAGAACCTGGAATTTTCCATGCTGAAAAAATGGTCGGCGGCAGTGAACCAATCCAGGCCTGCCTTTGCAGCGCCGCGGTCCTGGAGCAGGTCATAAAAGATTTCTGCGGCACTTTGACCCGAACCGATGACCGATATTCTTTCTTTCTGCCCCAAATCGGCTTTCCGGGATAAATAATGCTCCGAATGGAAGACCCGGTCGGTCCGACCGCCGGCCACTCCTTCCGGCATCCAGGCTTCCGTGCCAGTCCCGATCACCAGTCGCCTGCAGCAATATTTTTGCACCTGTGCCTCTCCCGGATGGGAAACCACCACTTCGTAAAGTCCCGAAGAAGGATTAAAATCCACCCGGGTGACCGGGGAGTTGAATCGCAGGCATTCCAGCCTGGACGCCACCCAACGGCAATAGGCATGATATTCCCTGCGATAGGCGTAAAGGGATTCCCGGAAGGCGAAGCGCAGCAGCCTTCCCCGGACCTGGAGAAAGGAAAGAAAACTAAAAGGGCTGGAGGGATCGGCCAAAGTGACCAGGTCCGCAAAAAAGGGGACCTGGAGGGTGGCATGGTCCAAAAGCATACCTGGGTGCCACCGGAACTCCGGGTTCCGCTCCAGAAACAGGCAGGACAGGGGCAGGCCCCTGCATAGCGCTGCCATCCCCAGATTGAAGGGACCGATGCCGATTCCGATCAGGTCGTATGGTGCATTCTGTTTCATCCGTCCCATTTAAGTTTTACCAAGCGGAAATTTTTGAAAAAGATGGGATCCTTCCCCACGCCAATTATCCCAGGCCAGACTCGCTCCGATAACCAGCCCATCAGTCAGCATCATCCATAACAGGGACTGGCCGAGTCCCATGGATTCATATCCAAACCAACCGAGCAGCCAGAAAACCAGCACCCACTGGAGGAAATAGACCCGGGTGATCCTTTTGCTCAGGTAGGACAACCCATTCAAAATCCGGTTGGCCGGCAGCAGCAGGATGCAAGCCCTGCAGAGGAAAAGCCAGACCATGGCGATTCCCAGGTGGATCAGGCAATCGGCAGGACCCATATGGTAAAAATACAGGGACCCCGGCATCCAGGGTACGGACTGGAGGAAGCATCCCAGGACCAGGAATCCAGCGCCGCAACCCAG
>DATKSX010000249.1:0-4378 GCA_035531415.1 Chitinophagaceae bacterium | reverse complement strand
CTCCATTGGTTGAGCCTTTCCTGGAGCAATCCCGGGTGAGTCAGGGAATCGAAACCGAAATTGAGGATGATAATGATGATCAGCAAAAGGTATATGGCGCACAAACAAAGGCCAACGATCGAGCAGACCTTTCCGGCCCGGAGGTTCTTGATGGAGCCCGGAAGGTACTTTTGGGGATCGGCCTGGTAAAGTTTTTCATCCCGTGATGCGAGGACCAGGCTGATGATGCCCAGGATGCCCCCGCCGCCATAACAGCAACATAGGATAATGGAAAGGATCCCCAGGACAAGGACAGCGGATGCGTTGGGGAGGGCCTGTTGGACCCTGGGTTCCGGAGCAGATTGGTATGGTTCCATCAAAGCAGGTGTTGAGAAATGAGTTTAAGGATATAACTGACCAGGATCAGAGCCCCGGTAATGAGGTAACCATATTTGATGAAGAGGGCGCCGTTGCGGAAATTCATGACCAGGTGAAGGGCCGTAAACCCAAGCAGGAAAAGGATGGGCAGGGTAGCGGGATAGAGGCGGAAGCTACCGGAAAAATCTCCCCGGAGCAGTTCGAGGACGGAGCGCTGGAATCCGCATCCCGGGCAGTCGATATGGAAAAACTTCCGGAAAAGGCAGGTCAGCATATGGTGCTGCAGCCAGGTCAGGACGCTGAAATATATGGAGGCGGTATACATTAACCCGGACCAATTTAAGCAAATGGCTAATTCCGTCAAACCGCATCGGATCAATAGGCCCTGGCAAACAGGACCCGCCGGGCGGAATGCTTACCGGTCAGGACGCATTTCCCCTCCACGGTATCGCCGTCCAGAGGAATGCACCGGATGGTGGCTTTGGTGAGTTCCTTGATCCTTTCCTCCGTCTGGGGGGTGCCGTCCCAATGGGCCGAAACGAAGCCTCCTTTTCCGTCCAAAATGGAAGTAAGGGTTTCCATATCGTCCGCCGGGGTGATATGGTCCTTTAAAAAAGCCTCGGCTTTGGAAAAAAGTCCGGACTGGATCTGACCGAGCAGCTGCTCCAGGGCCGCAGCCAATCCTTCCAGGGGCCAGCTCATTTTTTCGCGGGTATCCCTGCGCACGACTTCCACCACCTGGTTGGCCAGATCCCGGGACCCCAGGGACAGGCGCACCGGAACCCCCTTCATTTCGTATTCCGCATATTTCCATCCGGGGCGGTTATGGTCGGAATCATCGTATTTCACCCGGATCCCTGCAGCTTTCAGCTCACGGGTTATCTTCCCAACCACCAGGTCGATCTCCCCTTTCTGGTCTTCTCCCCGGTAAACCGGGACGATCACCACCTGGTAGGGGGCGATGCGGGGGGGAATGACCAATCCGTCATCGTCCCCATGGGCCATGACCAGGGCTCCTACCAGCCTCGTGGAAACCCCCCAGGAGGTCGCCCAGACATACTCAAGGGCATTTTCCCTGGTCAGGAATTTCACATCGAAGGCCTTGGCGAAGTTTTGGCCGAGGAAATGGGAGGTACCTGCCTGCAGGGCCTTCCCATCCTGCATGAGGGTTTCGATACAATAGGTTTCCACCGCGCCGGCAAACCGTTCTGAAGCGGTTTTGACCCCCCGGATCACCGGGATGGCCATGAACTGTTCCACGAATTCTGCATAGATTTCCAGCATCTGGAGGGTTTCCTGCTCAGCTTCCTTTGAAGTGGCATGGGCAGTATGGCCTTCCTGCCACAGGAATTCTGAGGTCCTGAGGAACAGCCGGGTGCGCATTTCCCAGCGGACCACGTTGGCCCATTGGTTGATCAAAAGGGGGAGATCCCGGTAGGATTGGATCCAGGTCTTGTAGGTGTTCCAGATGATGGTCTCCGAAGTGGGCCGGACAATCAGTTCTTCCTCCAGCTTGGCATCCGGATCCACAATCAGTCCACCGCCTGCGGGGTCGTTCTTCAGCCGGTAATGGGTCACCACCGCGCATTCCTTGGCGAAACCCTCCACATGGTCGGCTTCCCGGCTGAGAAAGCTCTTTGGTATGAAGATGGGGAAATAGGCATTTTGGTGACCTGTTTCCTTGAACATCCGGTCCAACTGGTCCCTCATATGCTCCCAGAGGGAAAACCCATAGGGTTTGATGACCATGCAGCCCCGCACCGCCGAATAATCAGCCAGGCCTCCCTTAATCACCAGGTCATTGTACCATTGGCTGTAATCAGCCGCCCTGCTGACAATTTCCTTACTCATGGCAACGATTTAGAATGAAATTAGAAATTTATGAACGGTAAACTTTTGGCCTTTTTTAAAGTCTATATTTGTATAGAGTACATAGTGAAAAAGTGGCACAAAAGTAGTAATTTCATGTTTGGCAGTTCTTTAAATACCGTATCATGAAACCCAACATAAAGTTAACCGCGCTAGCGCTCTCCCTTTTTGCCGGGGGATGCACCACGGTTTACGAATCCGGCCAGACTCCGGATGATGTTTATTATTCCCCAGCCAGCCAGGCAACTTCGGGTTACGGAGGAGATGGACAAAACACGAGTTCCGTTCAGGGCAATTCGGACAGCAGCAATTACATCACCTATAACGATAACGGGAATTCCTATAACTCACCCTATAACTCATCCTATAACCAGCCGGCATATTACCCGGATTATTTCATGCCCTATTATTCGTCCTATCCCTATATGAGTTCGTTCGGATTCGGATACCCCTACTATTCCGGGCTGTCCTTCGATTACGGGTTCGGATGCGGGTATCCGGGGTATTCCTTGGGCCTGGGCTTCGGTTACCCGTACTATTCCGGTTTTAATGACCCATATTTCGGCTACTCCCCATACTTTTCTCCCTATTACCTGGGAGGCGCATACCTGGGGAAGGGAGGATTGAATTATAACGCTGCTCCTTCAACAGCCTATGGTCCCCGGTATGGTGCCGGATCCAGGGCGTCCCTTCCCGGATATGGAGGAACTACTTATGGTTCGCGGACACCGGGTGGTGCTACCCTGAGGACCTTCCCGCAGGGAACCATAGCCCCTCAAAATAACCGGACAATTTACCCGGGTTATACCCCGAGGCGCACATTCCGTCCAACATCCGGTGAAATGCCTGCCGGGCAGAATATCCGGCCTTCCGGAATCAGGACTTTTACTCCTGTCTATAGGAACACGGCCCCCGCCTACCGGAGCGCCCCTCCTGTCTACCGCAGCGCCCCTCCCGCTTTCCGGAGTGCACCCTCTTCCCCCCGGAGTTTTTCCGGAAGCAGCGGAGGAGGAGGTCATTTTTCATCCGGAGGCAGGCGCCGGTGATCCCCAGGGAGGAGGATGCGGAACCTTCCGCCCTTCTCTCGTTTTAAATCCTGCCTAGCGAGGAATTCTACAAAGACCAATTTTCGTTCATATGAATAAAAGAATCATCACTCTTTTAATAGGCGTAGCTCTTTGCCAAATGGCACAGGGCCAGACCGAAGCAGACGCGCTTCGCTACAGCCAGCTGACCTCCGGGGGCACCGCCAGGGTACAGGCCATCGGTGGCGCCGCGGGATCCCTGGGAGGGGATGTGACCTCCCTTTCGGTTAACCCAGCAGGGATCGGATTGTATAAGACCAATGAGTTTGAGGTCACCCCGGGCCTGCTGAACTCCTCCAACCAAAGCAGCTACCTGGGGTCCTCCGGCTCAGCCTCCAAGACCAATTTCTATATCGGAAACGCCGGGATCATTTTTGCTTCCGACCTGAGTGGGGCAGACCAGACCGGATGGAAAAACATCACTTTCGGAATTTCCATCAACCGTCTGGCCAATTTCAACCAGAATATTTATTATACCGGAAACAATAACCAGACTTCTTACGCAGATTATTATACGCAGCAACTCCAGGGCCAGACCGACCTTACCGGAGCGGAGCAAAATTATCCCTACGGTGCCAGCGAAGCCATCAATACCGGTCTGATCGGTCCCCAGGTGGACAGCTCCAACCAGCTAACAGGAAATTGGGAAAGTATTGTTCCGGTATCCTCCGGAATCCGGCAGGAAAATTCCATTTCCAGTTCAGGAGGATTGAATGAATTATCCCTCGGAATTGCCGGAAACTATGACGACCGCTTTTTTCTCGGGGGAAGTCTGAACTTCCCCACGATCAAATACAACAGCACCCAGACCTTTCAGGAAACCAATCTGAACGATAAAAGTTCTCCCCTGAATTATTACACCGTGAGCAATTTCCTGACCACGGACGGGATCGGGATCAACGGGAAACTTGGGGTCATTTATAAGGTCAATGAGGCACTCCGGTTCGGGGCTGCCTTCCATACCCCGACCATTTATTCCATGAACGACACCTATTCCACCTCCATGACCACCGTTTCCAAGGACCAGGGGACCCTTACCAACACGACTGAAGATATCCAGGGCGGAT
>DATKSX010000248.1:0-2945 GCA_035531415.1 Chitinophagaceae bacterium | reverse complement strand
CCGGCCCCGGTGGGCCATGCCGATCACGGCCTCCTTCATGCCCAGGTCCGCCGCGGTGTTCAGAATGGCATCCAGGGCAGGGATGGTGGTTTCCCCGCCTTCCAGGGAAAACCGCTTCTGGCCGATATATTTGGTATGCAGGAATTTCTCGAAAATGACCCCTTCATTGAGCTTAAGCAGGATCCGTTTTTTCTGCTCCAGGGGGACCGGTTGCATCATCGTGGTCTCCAGTTCCTGCTGAAGCCAGGCTTCTTTGCGGGGATCATTAATATAGGTAAACTGCGCTCCCAGGGTAGAAGTATAGCACTGGTTCAGGAATTCCAGGATGGCGCGCAGGGTGGTTTTTCCAAGAGGGGTGAAATTGCCTGCATGGAATTCGGTATCCAGGTCTGCTTCCGATAGCCCGAAATTTCCCAGGTCCAGGTTGGCATGGCGGTCCTTTCGTTCCCGGATTGGATTGGTCCGGGAAAGGAGGTGCCCCTTCCTTCGATAGTTATAGATGAGCCGGTAGACCCCAATCTCCTTTTGGATTTGCTCCGGGGAAAGCTGGGAGGAGGCAGATTTGGCGGAAGCAGCTCCCTTTCCATTCAGATTGCTAAGGGCAAAATCAAAGCCCTGGAAAAACTTGGCCAGTTCCGGATCTACCGATTCCGGATCTTTCACATAATCCCTGTATATCGATTCAATAAAGGCAGGGTGCGCACTGGTGACAAACGAAAAATCCTTCATGGTCTTGGGCTCCCTTGCGGGTACGATTTTGAGGGCCGGAAGCCGGGTGGAAACGGAATGCAAATATCGTTTGTTTTGGCCATAACGCCACGGCCGCCGGCCCTTAACCAGAACGGAACCCACCCTCCCGTTCCGCTTCCGGAGCCTGCGGGGGGAATGCCGGAGAAACCGATATATATAAGATAATTTTAAAATAAATTACATTTTCAAGACCATTGCCGGTTCGGGGTATCCCAATTTCCAGTAATTTGCGCGATAATTCGTATCCATGAAAAAAATCCTGGGACTCCTGACGGTTGCCGCTTTATTTGCGGGAACCTCCTGCACCAAGCCCAATTCCAAGGGAGGCCAGCCCCTCGAATCCGATTCCACATTCAACGCGGCCAATACTGCCGCCCAGGTGGAATTGTTTTATGATGATCCCCTCAACATCCTGCTTCAGCTCAGCTCTGGGTCCGATTCCAGCAGCTTCTACCGGACCAGCTCCGGTTTGGTTTCCGCCTGTACGAATATTACCGTCCTGCCTGCGGACACTACCACCTATCCCAAGACCGTCACCATGGATTTTGGCAATGGGTGCGTGGGACCGGATGGGAGGGAAAGGTCCGGAAAAGTCGTGGCCGTGCTCAGCGGGAAGCTGAATATTCCGGGATCCACCATGAACATCAACCTGAACAACTTCGCCATCGGCGGGATCCGGGTTTCGGGAAGCAGGCTGCTTACCAATGTGTCCATGAACGACACGATGCGCCTGACCTCCGTGATCCACAACGGGGTGGTTTCCCAACTTACCCGGTTGGACCTGGGTTATTCGGACAGCCTGTTTTTAAAAGAAATTCCTGAAGCGGCGGGTGACCCTCCCACCTTCACCATCGGGGGAACAGCCAGTTTAAACCTGGGATACGGAAACCCCGTCCTCATCCAGATCACCCAACCCCTGGTCAAAGTGATTACCTGCAAATATTTCATTTCGGGCCAGTTTGGCATCCATCAGGATGCCAAATCAGCAACCGTGGACTTTGGACCTGGGCTTTGTACTGGGGTGATCACTATTAATGTGAACGGTCAGAGCGGCCAGACCACGCTTCCGGATTAAGGTTCCCTGAATCCCAACGGAAATTTGTATCTTTGCCCCCCTAACAAAAGGCAACCAAAACTCATTCATTTACAATGGCTAACCACAAGGCAACCCGGAAGGATGTACGCCAGAGCAGGGCCCGCAATGAGCGGAACCGATACTATGGAAAAACCGCACGCAATGCCGTGCGGGAGTTGGAACTGGTTACGGACCCCAAGGCTGCATCCCAGGACCTTCCCAAGGTGATCTCCATGATCGACAAGCTCGCCAAAAACCATGTAATCCATAAAAACAAGGCGGCCAATCTGAAAAGCCGGCTCGCTAAAAAGATCCTGGCACCGGCCGCAAAATAATCCCGGACCCGGGTCATACTCCATTTCCATTTTCCCTTTTTTCTCTCAACATCGCGGGCATTTGTCCGATGAGCCGTATTTTGGTCCGGTAACTTCATTTTATGATCCAACGCCTCACCCAGGTCCTGGGGATTCTGCTTGTTTCCTGCACCGGATATGGCCAGAACCTCATCACTCCATTTGAAAGGTCCGCAGGAACGGCTACGGCCACTTACCAGGAAGGGATTTCCTGGTGGAAAGCACTTGCTGCAACCTATCCCGGAAAAATCCGGATGATGACCCTGGGCCTTACCGACAGCGGAGAGCCCCTCCGGCTGGTAGTGCTTTCCCCTGGAGGGAATTTCAATTTCAACTCCCTTCATTCCACTGGCCACTGCATTCTTTTAATCAATAATGCCATCCATCCGGGAGAGCCCGACGGGGTCGATGCTAGCATGATCCTTGCCCGGGATCTGGCCCAGGGAAAACTTTCCCTCCCCCCAAAGGTCGTCCTGGCGATCATTCCCTTTTACAACATCGGGGGAGTGCTGAACCGGGGTTCCTTCAGCCGGGCCAGCCAAAACGGCCCGGTGGCCTATGGGTTCCGGGGCAATGCGCAGAACCTGGACCTGAACCGTGATTTCATCAAATGCGACTCCAGAAATGCGCGTTCCTTCGCAAGGATATTCCACCTTGTGAATCCGGACCTGTTCATCGACACCCATGTCAGTGACGGAGCGGATTATCAGCATGTGATGACCCTGCTGACCACCCAGCATGACAAGCTCGGACCCATCCTGGGGCCT
>DATKSX010000247.1:0-4091 GCA_035531415.1 Chitinophagaceae bacterium | reverse complement strand
AATTCCGCCGTACTGGTCCGCCTTTCCGCCCATATGCTCGGGCCATTCCCACTGGCAGCTGAAGCCGGCCATGACCAGGATGCCCTTTTCGTCGCAGAGGTCGAAAATATGCTGGTCATGACCCCAGAAGCCTTCCATCCGGATGGCGTTCAGATGCATCTGGACCGCATAATCAATCCCGGCCTCTTCATATCGCGAACTGGCATTGAGCAGCATGGGATCGGTCCAGCCTCCTCCCTTGATCAGGATATTTTTTCCGTTGAGCCGGTAGGCCCGGAACCCTTCCGGAGTCCGGTACCCGGTGATGGTCCGGATTCCGAACCGGAATTGTTTCTGATCAGAAATTTCCTGGTGCACCCGGAATTCCAGGTGGAGGGGGTACAGGTTCGGCCGGCCCATTTCATTGGTCCACCAGAGCCTGGGATGATCCACCACGAGCTGGGGATAGGCCGAAGGGTCCAGCAGGATTTTTTGGGACTCCCCTGCCTCCAGCGTAATGGGTTTGGATATCCGGATCGTGGTGCCGATGGCTGCGACCAGGTCCCCCTGGACAACCTTCCCGGAATGGTTCTGCAGGGTGGCACTCAGGGTCAGCCAGGCCTTTGCCAGGGTTGCTGAATCCACCTGGGTTTCCACAAACGGATCCTCGATGGAAACCGGTCCGGTCACCAGCAGATGGACATTCCTCCAGATCCCCATGTCCTGGTCGGCGGGTTCGGGATTCCAGTCCACAAATCCGATGGCGAGCTCGCCCCCCACGGGGCGGGTCACTTCCACCGCGAGTATGTTTTCTCCCGGCTTTACATAGGGGGTCACATCCAGGGTGAACATCCTGAAGCTCCCCGCCACGGAATCTGCCCCGGCGACCAGGTGGCCGTTCAGCCAGACATCCGCACGGTAGTTGATCCCGTTGAACCGGATCCGGACCTGCCTGCCCTTCACTTCGGGTCCCAGCTGAAAACTGGTCCGGTACCACCAGGGATGATCAAAGGGAGTATCGCTGATCTTTTCCAGGTTATTGGAAAAAAAGATGTTCCGGTAGATGCTGTCATCCACCAGGGTGGCCAGCACGGTATGGGGTATTGTGGTCGGGTACCAATGGCTGGGATGATATTGCCCGGTGGAAATCATACTGCCGCTGGCCGGTACCACCGCGGAAGACTGGATATACCAATGGTCCCGGAGCAGGACGTCCCTGCTTTTCCAGCCGGCCTCCTGGGCCAATACCGGGACTGCCGCAAACAATAGCGCCGCCGAGGTGAATATCCGGGTGAACCGTTTCATAATGGATTGGGTTTGGGATGAAATCCAACACCCCAGTTACCGGACCATTTCGCCAGGAAGGGTGTCTCCCTCTAAAATAGCGCATTAGCTCCATTTATTCCAGACATTATTTCCAGGCTCAGGGGAACCTGGAACGCAGGAATCCGGACACCGGATAATGGATCACGATCAGGGAAAGGGAAAACAGCCAGCCCAGCAGGACCATCCAACCCAGGTTGGCGATGCGGTCTTCCGTATCCCGCAGGGAGCGGCCTACGACCACAAAGGGAGTCCGGGAATTACCGGTAAATCGGACGTCCGTGGCCAGCCTCACCCCCCGCCTGGGTTCCCAGGAGATCTGTTCTTCCCCGCGGTTTCGGGTGTTCAGCAGCACCCCGGGAGGGATGACCGGAATGCGGCCATCCAGGGTAGCCGTGGAAGAAACCGGCTGGTAACCGCCATCATATATTTCCAGGAACAGGCCGGATTCCTGGTCCAGGTCAATGGAGTCCGGAACCAGCCCCGGAGGAAGCGGCGATCCGGTCCCGATGCGGTGGGCGATATCGCCTGCCACCTGGATCTGGGGATCATTGGCCTGCATCCGGTAAGTTTGCTGAACCGTGGTGTAAAGGAGTAAAAAGAAAATGGAGACCAGGGCCATGGCCAGGAAATGAGCCCCTAAGACAGATGCTTTCATACCTTTCATTTTGGTTTAAGTTTGATGAAATTCAAAGTGCTTTGAGTTATAAAGTAAAAGTTCAAAAAAAATCACTTCATGGACCGGATGATTTCCTCCAGGGCCCCCAGGTGCAGCTGAAACGCCTTCCGGCCCGTCCTTGTGGCCGCGTATACCGTATTGGTTTTCCTTCCGATGAATCCCTTGCGCACGGTGATATACTGGTTCGTTTCCAGGGTTTTCAGGTGGGAGGCCAGATTGCCATCGGTCACCCGGATCAGGTCCCTGAGCTCATTAAAGCTCATTTCATCGGCGACCATCAGGCTGCTCATGACCCCCATCCGAACCCTGCTGTCAAATACCTTATTGAGGTGCTCGATCGGGTTTTTCATCCTTCTTCGGGATTTCCCCTCCAGGTGGCCAGGCCAAAAAGGATATGGAGAATCCCGAAACCCGCCATCCAGCAGATCAGGCCATAGGCGGGCCACCAAAGGCTTACCAGGCCCAGGGTGATTTCACCCAAAGCCAGGAACTTCGATACCGGGAAAGTGAAGCGGCTGCCGGCCAGGATCGCCAATCCGTAAAATAACAGGGACCCCGGAAGGATCAACTCCCACTGGCCATCCTGGGCGATTTTAAGCAGAAAAATACCCCCGATGACCATCGGCACAGCGACATGAAACAGGAGCCTTTTGCCTGCCGGTCCTAGCAGGGCAGTCTGGGCACTGTTGCTTTTCATCCAGGTCAGCAGGAAGGCCAGGGTGAATGCCGCAATAAAAGTGCAGCCTGCGACCAGGAAAACCGGCTCCCGGAAGATCCGGTCCAGGCTGGACCGGGGCGCGGGCAGGCTTCCATAGGAAAGAACCAGGGTCGGGGCTTTCAGGAGGAATGCAACAACCAGGGATCCGGTGATGCCGCAGATGCCTGCGGCGATCCCCCCGGGTCCCCCCAGGCTAAAGAATCGCATGCTTGCAGCCATGATCTGGCGGATCTCACTGAGGGTTTCCGAAAGGGCTTTGGCATCCTCCATATGAATTCACTTTGAATCTCAAAGTAAAAGGAATTGCCTGGCAAATCCAAATCTTCCCTCCCCGGACCCCTTCCGTCGGCGGACTGAAAACCCTATCTTTCGGCAATTCCCTGCCTATGTATGACCTGGACAAAGTCGACTGTTGCATCGCCGGCGGGGGCCCTGCCGGAATGATGACGGGATATCTCCTGGCCCGGGCGGGCCTGAAGGTCATCGTCCTGGAAAAGCACCCTGATTTCATCCGGGATTTCCGGGGAGACACCATACATCCCGCCACCTTGCAGCTGCTCCAGGAACTCGGCATCCTGGAAGATTTCCTGAAACTGCCTCACCAGGAGCTGCAGCGCCTGGAAGCCCGGTTTGGATCCAAAATTTACACCATCGCGGAATTCTCCCGGCTCCGGACCGTAAAGCCCCTGATTGCTTTCATGCCCCAATGGGATTTCCTAAATTTTCTTTCCGGGAAGGCCTCCAGATACCCGGGATTCTCACTCTGGATGCAGTCCTCCCTGACCGGTCTGGTCCGGGATGGAGACCGGGTCGCCGGAGCCGAGATCACGACCCCGGAGGGGAAAAAAACCATCTCCTGCCGCCTGGTGATCGGAGCCGACGGGAGGCATTCCGACACCAGGACCCTCGCCGGGTTTGAGCTGGTCGATTCCGGTTCCTCCATCGACCTGCTTTGGTTCCGGATGCCGTACCAGGCAACAGACCCCAAACAGTCCCTGGGGTTTTACCACCAGGGGAAGATCCTGATCATGATCGACCGCGGAGATTACTGGCAGTGCGGTTATGTGATTGCCAAAGGAAGCTTCGACGAGGTCCGTGCCGCAGGCCTGGATCAATTCCTGCGGAACCTCCTGGTGGTGGCCCCGTTTTTCGGGGACCGGACGGGGGTGGTTGGGGATTGGTCTGCATTCAGCCTGCTGAGCATTCGGATCGACCACCTGAAAACCTGGGCCATGGACGGGGTGCTGTGCATTGGGGATGCGGCGCATGCCATGTCTCCCGTCGGAGGGGTTGGGATCAACCTGGCGCTTCAGGACGCTGTGGCGGTGGCCAACCTGCTGTGGCAGGAGTTCCATCGCAGCGAGGGAATTCTTTCCAAAACCGTACTTGCCC
>DATKSX010000246.1:0-2122 GCA_035531415.1 Chitinophagaceae bacterium | reverse complement strand
GGGTGGATGGACCGGTGCTGGAATGCATCGTCCAGGATCACGACCTGGGTTGCCGGGGCGTCCATGAGGAGTTGGGGAAGGGCCAGGACCCGGTTCTCCCCCACCCCAACGGCCACTTCCGGGAATTTCTGATGGAACAGGGCCGGTTCGTCCCCGATTTCAAGCGCGGTGGAATTTTCAGTAGCGAACAGGTAGCCTTGGGTCTTTCTGGCGTAACCCCTGCTCAGGGTCGCTACCGCGAAATCTTCCTTCAACAGGGAGATGAGATATTCCACATGGGGGCTTTTTCCAGCTCCGCCGACCGAAAGGTTGCCAACTGCAATGGTGGGCAGATCAAACCGGATGGAGGAAAGAACCTTCCAGTCATACAACCGGTTTCTCACCCAGATGATCAATCCATAAAGGAGGGAAACAGGATAAAGCAGGAGCTTAAGATATGAAAAGAAGGTAGGGATAGGACGGTTCTTTCGGTCAAGGGTAATTAATCCGATGGGAGACCTGGGCCAGGATATGCTTTTCCCGGACCAGGGCCTCTTCGAGCAGGGCCTCTGCCTGGCTGAGCCACGCAGAGGCCTTGAATTTTTCGGTGAAAGTGGCCGCATTGATCTGCACGTTGAAAAAGGCCCCCTGGATCGCAGCCCGGGCACATAGGGCAGCGACACCTGCGTCTGATACCGCATGGGGATTTCCCTGAGTGGCCATTTGGTCGATCAGGTCAAAACACCCGGAGGATAGTTGCATAACCTGCAGGGGAACCAGGATGGAGGCTTCCGTAGCCGATTCAATGGCCTGTTCCCTGGCGGACCGCTGATCGGGATCTTCCCTGGGGAGGGCCCTGGCCTGGAGTATTTGTTGGAATGCATCGGTGTCCCGCTGGATCAGGGCGAGCATTTGGTCCTTCAGCTGCTGTCCCTTTTCAGCCCATCCGGAGAATTCCTCCAGACGGTCTTCCCATCCTTTGCGGCCGGCGCTCAGGTTGGCAACCATGGTCCCCAGGGATGCTCCCAGGGCGCCCAGGAGGGCAGCGACTGATCCTCCTCCAGGGGCAGGGCTTTCACTAGCCAGTTCATCCAGGAAATCTCGGAGGGATAACCGGGAAAGGTCCGCTGGGCGGCCGGCGGCAAGGGCATATTCGATCACCTTTCTGGAGGGATCAAACGGGGTAAGTTGGTCCAGCCCCAGGGACCTTACCGCCATCCGGACCAGTTCCGTCTCGCTGGCACCGGCGCTTTGGTGTTGCTTTTTCAGGAAATATTTTCCGGCCTCCACCAGGCAACGCAGCGGAATCATGCCCACCAGCTCGCTTCCTGTTACCCTGAGGCCCCGTTCTGCTGCCTTCCGGGTGGTTTCCTCGAAGGCTACATGAAGGGGGGTGACTTCCAGGTTGGTCAGGTTCATGGAGACCTGGGCAATCCCGTATTCCTCAATAAACCAGCCGATGGCCTTTACCTCCCGGAGGCTCCCCGGGATCCTTTCCGGATGACCCGTATCGTCCAGCACCGGCTTACCCCTTTCTTTTCGGACCCTTCCGTTTTCGCGCACATCGAAGGCGACCGCGTTGGCCTTGCGGACGGAACGGGTATTGAGATTGATGTTGTATGCGATCAGGAAATCTCTTGCACCGATTACGGTGGCCCCGGATTGCGGGTTAAATACAGGTTCCCCGAAATCAGGGGCCCAGGCGGGATCGGCCAGCTTGGAAGCCAGCCCCTCGTATTGGCCGCTCCGGATATTGGAAAGGTTTTTCCGTTCCACCTGCCGGGCCGCATTTCCATAGAGGTAGACGGGGATATGGAGTTCTTCGGCAACTCTTTTTCCCAATTGCCGGGCATATCCCACGGCTTCCTCCATGGTGATCCCTGAAACGGGAATAAGGGGGCAGACATCGGTAGCCCCCAGCCGGGGATGTTCGCCCCGGTGTCGGGTCATATCGATGACCAGGGAGGCCTGGCAGATTGCACGGAAAGCCGCTTCCACCACCGCCTCCGGAGCACCTACAAAGGTGACCACAGTTCGGTTGGTGGCTTTCCCGGAATCCACACCGAGGAGCTGGACTCCTTCAACCGATTCAACAGCTGCGGTGATTTTGGCGATCCCTGCAGGGTCCGCGCCTTCCGAAAAA
>DATKSX010000245.1:0-4264 GCA_035531415.1 Chitinophagaceae bacterium | reverse complement strand
TGTTGGAATAGGGAACCTTTTTATTTCCCCCGAGGCCCCGGATGATCCTTCCGGAATCGGTGAGCGGCAGTTTAAAGTAGGCGCAGGTGCTGGAATCCAGGCCAATTCCTCCACTTCCTGAATCCAGAATGAAATTGAGTGTATCGGGGAAATTGTTGAGCGTGGCCCGGACCAGGATGACCCCGTTGCTGAGCTCCCGGAAAGGGATGGTAGTCAAAAGCGTGGCCTTCACCGGAGGGATCCGTGGAGTGGAATATAACTGCCTAGCTGTCAGTAGGAAACAGGCCGTTAGCAGGGCAAAAAGCCGCAGTGGGTACCGCAAAAGCATAGGGAAGCGGTAATTTCAGAGGGAAGATACGTTTTTTTTCACCTGGATAATTGGATGAGGGGGAGGGGGCGCCGCCCTGCGAAGGGGTCTCCTCTCGACCGGGCAGGCTCATGCGGAATTGTCCTAATTTTATGGGGCAATTTCCCCCATGGATATTTCCGGGTTGATCGACAAGGCATTGATGATGGAATGGCTGACTCCAGAGGAAGGGGCATTCCTCTATGACCAGGCGCCCCTGGCTGAATTGATGTGGGCGGGAAACGAGTTGCGGAAAGTCCAGGTGCCCCATGGAAAGGTAACCTGGCAGATTGACCGTAATGTGAACACCACCAATGTTTGCGTGGCAAATTGTAAATTTTGCAATTTTTACCGGGTTCCCGGACATCCGGAAGCCTATATCACCTCCATCTCGGAATACCAAAGAAAGATCGAGGAGACCTTCCGCTGGGGTGGCGACCAGCTCCTGCTGCAGGGGGGTCACCACCCCGATCTGGGGCTTTCTTTTTATACCGGCCTGTTTCGGGAACTCAAAAAACGCTATCCTCAACTGAAGCTCCACACCCTCGGCCCCCCCGAGGTGGCCCATATCACCCAGCTGGAAAATAGCAATCATGAAGTCGTCCTCAGGGCCTTGCGGGATGCCGGAATGGACAGCCTTCCGGGGGCAGGTGCCGAGATCCTCAATGACCGCGTCCGAAGGCTGGTTTCCAAAGGAAAATGCAGCGCGGGGGAATGGCTGGACATCATGCGGACGGCCCACCGGCTGGGCATCCCTTCTTCTGCAACCATGATGTTCGGCCATGTGGAAACGGTGCTGGAGCGGTTTGAGCACCTGGCCGCCATACGCCAGGTCCAGTCTGAGAAGCCGGCAGACTCCAGAGGATTCACGGCATTCATTCCCTGGACCTTCCAGGACGTGGATACCCTGCTCACCCGCATCCGGGGAGTCCACAACCTGACCACGGATGAGGAATATATCCGGATGATCGCCCTGAGCCGGATGATGCTGCCCAACATATTGAATATCCAGGCCTCTTGGCTCACGGTGGGGAAGAAGGTTGCCCAGCTTTGCCTCCATGCGGGGGCAAACGATTTCGGCTCCATCATGCTGGAGGAGAATGTAGTCAGTGCTGCGGGAGCGCCACACCGGTTTACCTACCGGAGCATCCAGGATGCGATCCGGGAGGCCGGTTTTGAGCCTAGCCTCCGTAACCAGGCCTATGAATTCCGGGAGATCCCGGAAGGGATCGAAGAACAGGTCGTGGATTATTGAATTCAGGTCCCCGGCCTTTCCGTCCATCAAAAAAGGAGCAGGGATTGATCCCTGCGAACTGTATTTTTATCCGCATTTTCCACCAAAATCTGATCTGCTATATGAAAAAAGCTTTATCGCTCTTCGGAGCCATCCTGGGCCTGGCATTCTGCTTCCCGGGAAGAACCGATGCGCAGCAATCCACTTATAACCAGCATGCGCTCTGGAACCCGTTATTCTATACCTCCAACGGAAATGAATACCGAAGCGCCAGCGGGGCCCCTGGGCCAAAATACTGGCAGAACCGGGCCGATTATAAGCTGGACTGCACGCTGGATACGGCAGCCAAGACAGTCACAGGCACCGTCGAGATAACCTATACGAACAACAGTCCCCAGGACCTTCCTTTCCTCTGGCTTCAGGTGGAAGAGAACATTTACCGGGCTGATTCCAGGGCCAGCATGATCTATGGGGCGGGTGGAAGATTCGGAGTCCGGGACACCACCCAGGGCTACGACATCAAATCCGTCACCATTGAGCAGAACGGCAAAATCTCCAAGGCGGATTACCTGATCAATGATACCAGGATGCAAATCCGGCTGAAAGATCCGGTGAAGGCCGGGGGAAGCCAGATCAAGATCCGGATCGCCTACTCCTTCTATGTCCCCGTCTATGGAGAAGACCGTAACGGAAGGCTGGAAACCAAGAACGGATGGATTTATGAAATTGCCCAATGGTACCCCAGGATGGAAGTGTATGACGACGTGGAAGGATGGAATTCCATTCCCTACCTCGGTCCCTCCGAATTCTACCTGGAATACGGAGACCTGGACTGCACCGTTCATGCCCCCGGGGACATGATCGTGGTAGCCTCAGGAGCCCTGCTCAACCCCGAGCAGGTCCTGACTCCAAAAGAAATGGCCCGGTTGGCTAAGGCCAAGACCAGCGACAGCACCGTGATGATCCGGACTCCTGAAGAGGTCACGGACCCGGCTTCCAGGCCATTCAAGGGAGAACTGGCCTGGCATTTCCGGATCAACAACGCCCGCGACCTTTCCTGGGCGGCATCCACGGCATTCGTATGGGATGCGGCCCGGATCAATCTTCCCAGCGGGAAAAAAGCCCTGGCCCAATCCGTATACCCGGTGGAGAGCATCGGCCCAACGGCCTGGACCCGCTCCACCGAATTCGTGAAGGGAGCCATCGAGCTTTACTCCAAGGAGTGGTATGAATTTGAATACCCCGTCGCCACCGATGTGGCCGGCACCGTGGGAGGAATGGAATATCCCGGGATCGTCTTTTGTTCTTTCCGATCCAGGGGACCTGGACTCTGGAATGTGGTGAACCATGAGTTTGGCCATACCTGGTTCCCGATGACCGTGGGATCCAATGAACGGAAATTCGCCTGGATGGACGAAGGTTTCAATACTTTCCTCAACGGGGTAGATACCAAGGTTTTTAACCATGGAGAGTTCGCGCGTCCTGAAGATGTGGAGGCCGCGGCAGCCAACACCTTTGGTCCCCAGTCCGAGGCCATTATGAATACCCAGGATGTGCTGCAGCCCCGCAACAATGGAACTGCGGCCTATTCCAAGCCCGCCATGGCCCTGAACGCGCTTAGGGATGTGGTCCTGGGAAAAGACCGTTTCGATTACGCCTTCAGGACTTACATAAAATGGTGGGCGTTCAAGCATCCCACCCCGGTGGATTTCTTCCGGACCATAGAAAATGCCTCCGGAGAAGATCTGGATTGGTTCTGGAGGGAATGGTTTTACAAAGATTATTCCCTGGACCAGGGGGTCAATGAGGTAAAATACACCAATAATGACCCCGCCCAGGGAGCCCTGGTCACCATTGAAAACCATGACCGGATGGCCATGCCTGTAATCGCCAGAATCACCGAAACCAACGGGCAGGTCCATGAGGTGAAACTCCCTGTGGAAATCTGGCAGCGCGGACCGGTTTTCACCTTCCCGGTGCAAACGACCTCCCCGATCAGTGAAGTCATGCTGGATCCCAACCATGTGCTTCCCGATATCAACCCGGACAATAACCTCTGGCAGAACATCGTCCACAAACCGATTCCATCCGGGGTCAGCGCCCAGACGGTGATCGACCATTACCTCAGCGCCATTGGCGGCGCAGGTAAGGTCAGGGCCATCCGTGATATCACGGAGCAATCCCAGACCGATTTGATGGGCAACCCCCTCAGCCTGAAGGAAGAATGGAAGAATCCTGGAAAGTTCAGGGCTGAAGTCACATTCGGAGCTAATTCGGAATTCGTTATCGTAAACGATACCACCGTCCGGGTCGGAACCGCGGCCGGAAGATTCCGGATGATCCCTGACAACCAACGGACCGAAATTTTCAAGGAGGCCTCCCTGATCCCGGAACTCCATTATGCCGATCCGGGGTACCATATGGACCTCAGCGGACTGGATAGTTTTGATGGGAAGGATTACTATGTGCTTACGGTCCAGTACCCGGACGGCTCCGAATCCACGGCCCAATATGACGCCCAGAGCGGTCTGAAGCTCAATGAAGTCCTTTCAAAGAAGGTCATGGGAAGAACCATTCGGGAGCATTTCCTGTTTGGTGATTACCAAAGCGTGAGCGGGATCCTGTTTCCCTTCACCAGGACCTGTTTTCTGTTGCGCAGGCCCCTGGAATTAAAGGCGACCAGC
>DATKSX010000244.1:0-3045 GCA_035531415.1 Chitinophagaceae bacterium | reverse complement strand
CCCACGGAACCCTGTATTTCCTGAGTAGGGAGCAAGGGAAGGAAACTGATGAGGAGGAGGGCGCTAAACTTTGGCATATGAAGAAATTTTTTGCTATGAAACAACCCGTCCATTTTCAGTCTGGCTGGTTTTGTCGCTGTTTTTGCTGTTTTGGTCGCATAAATATAAAAATCAGGGACCGGTCCATTAGCTTAAACGCCCGTTTGCCCGGTCAACCGGTTTAAGGCTACCGGGCTTCAGCAAGGCCAGTACCGGACATCATTATGTACCCCTTACATCTGAAAAATACGGTAATTTTAATACCCTGTCCAAATCTGGAAAGGCCCTTGGGATTCATCCCCGGTCAACATTTCCTACCGGGCGCTGGGACCCATCTGACCCCGAAACCCAAAATTCCGGATTGATGCAAACCAAGTCCATCGTATTCGTATTCCTGATCTTTTTATTTCCCCTTTGGGGGAGGGCACAGACCGGAGGGTCTGGCCCGATGGACCGTTATGTAACCAGCCTGATGAAGAAAATGACCCTGGATGAGAAGATCGGACAACTTAACCTGCCCACCGGCGGAAGTTTCACGGTAACCGGTCCGAAGCCCAGCCTGGATGTGGAGGATAAGATCCGGAAGGGAGAAGTAGGCGGGGTTTTTTCCATCTACACCCCGGAAGCGATCCAGAAGGAACAGGATATCGCCGTCAAAGAATCCAGATTGCATATTCCACTGATCATCGGGCTGGATGTAATTCATGGACACCGAACCATATTTCCCATCCCTTTGGGAATGTCTTGCACCTGGGATACCTCCCTGATCCGGCATGCCGCCCGGATCGCGGCGACCGAAGCCAGTGCAGATGGGGTGGACTGGGTTTTTTCTCCCATGGTGGATATCGCCCGGGATCCCCGTTGGGGAAGGGTCGCCGAGGGATCGGGAGAAGATCCCTGGCTTGGCTCCCTGATCGCTGCTGCGGTGGTGCGCGGATACCAGGGTAATAGCCTGGAGGATACCAATACGGTGATGGCCTGCGTCAAGCATTTCGCCCTTTATGGGGCGGTGGAAGGCGGGCGGGAATATAACTCGGTGGATATGAGTCCCCTGAAAATGTACCAGTCCTACCTGCCCCCGTACCGCGCTGCCGTGGATGCCGGGGTGGGTAGCGTGATGACCAGCTTTAACGATGTGGATGGGTTACCTTCCACAGCCAATCCCTGGCTGCTGACCGACTTGTTGCGAAAACAATGGGGCTTCCGGGGTTTTGTGGTAAGTGATTATACCTCCGTCAGCGAACTGTCCAACCATGGCCTCGGAGATCTGCAGACCGTTTCCGCAATCGCCCTGAAGGCCGGAACGGATATGGACATGGTGAGCGAAGGGTTTTTAAAAACCCTTAAAAAATCCATCCAGGAAGGAAAAGTTTCCATGGCCGACCTGGACCGGGCCTGCAGGCTCGTACTGGAAGCCAAGTACAAGCTGGGCCTGTTCAAAGATCCCTACCTGCGGATCAATGAGCAGCGGGCCCGTTCCTCCTTGCTCACTCCGGCAAACCTGGATACGGCAAAAAAGGTCGCGGAACATTCCTTCGTACTGTTGAAGAATGAAAGCCAGACCCTTCCCCTTTCCAGATCTGCCACCATTGCCCTGGTCGGACCCCTGGCGGACGACCAGACCGACCTGATGGGCTCGTGGGTGCTAGCCGGAGATCCCCGCCAGGTGGTTACCATACGAAAAGGCCTGGAACAAACTGCCGTCGATCCCACCCGCATTCTTTATGCCCCAGGATCGGATTTCACGGATGACCCCTTCATGCTGAACAAGATGATCCGCTACCACCTCCTGCCGCCTGCCCCTCTCCGGCATCCGGATTCCGCGCAGATGGTCCGGGATGCCCTGCAGGCCGCAGCGAAGGCCGATGTGATCGTGGCCGCCCTCGGGGAATCCGCAAACATGTCGGGTGAAGCGGCCAGCCGCAGCGACATCGGAATTCCGGCCTGCCAGGAGGCCCTGCTCCATGCCCTGGTGGCCACCGGAAAGCCTGTGGTGCTGGTCCTGATAAACGGCCGCCCCCTTACCCTTCCCTGGGAAGAAAACCATTGCGCTGCCATCCTGGAAACCTGGGCCGGAGGGACCGAGGCAGGAGCAGCCATTGCAGATGTCCTTTACGGAGATTACAATCCCTCGGGCAAACTGACCATGAGTTTTCCCCAAAGCGTGGGTCAGATCCCGGTGTATTATAATCATAAAAATACCGGCAGACCCTACGACCCAAACAACAGGTACACATCCCAGTACCTGGATATCTCCAACGACCCCCTGTACCCTTTTGGCTTTGGCCTGAGTTATACCACCTTCTCCTACTCCGCCCCCAGCCTGGACCGGACCGAACTGACCGGCGACCAGAAAGCCGTGGCGACCGTAACGGTGACCAATACCGGAAAATACGCCGGACAGGAAACTGTGCAGCTATATATCAGTCAGCCCGTTGCCACGCTGACCCGGGCCGTTGAGGACCTCAGGGGATTCCGGAAGATCTTTTTGCAGCCGGGCCAATCCACCCAGGTTCATTTCACGATCACCCCGGAGGACCTGAAATATTATCACCTTAACCTGGACTATGGCTGGGATCCCGGAACCTTTATCATCCGGACCGGCCCTAATTCCAGGGACCTTCAATCTGTTTCCCTGGTCTGGAAAAAAGGACCCCGATGACCCATCATGCAAAACCATTTTTCAACCATAACCCACTTCCATGAAACGTGCTTACATTTCATTCATTCTGGTCCTGGCCCCGATCGTCCTTTTGGCCCAGGCCCCTTCCCGGGAAGGCGTTCCCCAACTGGGAAAGTCCTCCATCAAGGCCGTGATTGCGGCCATGACCCTTCAGGAAAAAGCCAGCATGGTCACAGGCATGGGATTTTCCCTGCCCCGAAATTTCCGGAGACCTGCCAATGATTCCATCGGAGGCAGGCGCCTTCCGCCCAGCGACCCGCAAGCCAACAGCATACCTCCCAAGGTTCCTGGTGCGGCGGGCCGTACCCATGCCATTCCCCGCC
>DATKSX010000243.1:0-6788 GCA_035531415.1 Chitinophagaceae bacterium | reverse complement strand
TTGAGGACCACTCCAAGCGTATTCTCGGGTTCATAACTGTTCACCAGCGGCGTGACGATGATCCCGGAATGGAACATGGAGGTCCTTCCCTGGAGTTCCAGGTAATCCTGAGTCATCTGGGAGTTGGGGTTGATCGGCAGGGAAAATGGGGAGGAGAACCGGATGCTGAAATCCGGAAGGGAATAGGAACTTCCCCCTGTTTCACCAGTCAGGCTGGAGTTGGCCTCCAATTCGGTCTGCGCCTTACAGGAAAGGGAAATTAACAGTGCCATGAGTGCGGCAATCCCCGTTGAAAAATACTTTCCCACAGGGTAAAAATACGCCATTCGGTGCTAAACCGGCCCGGAGGGGAGTTCGGGTTTTTCAACGATACCCAGTTTTTCGATGGCGCGCTGCGCGGCAATCTGGCTGGCATCCTTTTTATTATAGGCTTTTCCGGAACATAATACCTTCCCGTTGATCGCGGCTCCAACGGTAAATAGCCTCCTGCCTCCCTCGATCTGCTCTTCCAGCAGCTCGAATTCCAGCTGCTTACCCTGCTTGTTGGCCCAGCCATACAGCTTGTTCTTGTAATTCATTTCCACCCCTTCCAGGATCTCCAGGTCGATAAAGGGGAGGATGATCTGTTTGAGCACAAACAGCTTTGTCCTGCGGTAACCCTTATCCAGGTAAACCGCCCCGACCAGGGCCTCCAGGGCGTTGCCGAAGATCTGGCTGACCTTCAGGAAGCTGTTGTACCGGTCATAAATGGTCAGTTTGCGGAAGCCCATCTTGATGGCGATGTCGTTGAGCTGCTGGCGGTTGACGATCTTGGAACGCATCTCGGTGAGGTAGCCTTCGGGCCGGTAGGGATATTTGCGGAACAGGAAATCTCCGATGATGGCACCCAGGATCGCATCTCCCAGGTATTCCAGGCGTTCATTGTTTTCATCGGTCTTCCCCTTCCCGGACCGGTGGCTCAGGGCCATCTCATAAACTGATATATTTCCCGGTTCAAAACCCAGCAGGTTCCTCAGGTCCTTATGCAGGGCGGTCTTCCGGGAGAAAAGGCGGAGCAATCTGAATCTGCTGGATCCTTTCACGGGTCAGGACTCGAATTTTTTGAATATGACCGAAGCGTTATGGCCTCCAAAGCCGAAAGTGTTGCTCAGGGCCGCCCCGATCTTGCGGGGCTGAGCCTTGTTGAACGTGAAATTCAGCCGGGGGTCGAAAAGAGGGTCGTCTGTGAAATGGTTGATGGTCGGGGGGACCAGTTCATCGTTAATGGAGAGAATGGAGGCAATGGCCTCCACGGCGCCAGCTGCCCCGAGCAGGTGGCCCGTCATGGACTTGGTGGAACTGATATTGAGTTGGTAGGCAGCCTCGCCGAATACCTGCTGAATGGCTTTAACTTCTGCGATATCGCCCAGAGGGGTGGAGGTTCCGTGTACATTGATATAATCGATGTCCTGGGGCCGTAGCCCGGCGTTCTTTAACACTTTCTGCATCACATGGAGGGCACCGAGCCCTTCGGGATGCGGAGCGGTGATATGATAGGCATCGGCCGAGGCCGCTCCTCCGGCAAGCTCCGCGTATATCCGGGCACCCCGGTTCTGGGCATGTCCGAGTTCTTCCAGGATCAGGGCTCCGGCTCCTTCCCCCATCACGAAGCCATCCCGGTCCAGGTCGAAAGGCCTGGAAGCGGTGGCCGGATCGTCATTGCGCTCCGAAAGCGCTTTCATCGCATTGAATCCTCCGACCCCCGCTTCATTGATCACGCTTTCTGAGCCCCCTGTAATGAAAACATCCGCCATGTCCTGGCGGATATAGCTCAAAGCGTCGATCAGGGCATTGGTGGAAGAAGCGCAGGCGGATACGGTTGCGAAGTTGGGTCCCCGGAAACCATACCGCATGGAGATATGGCCTGCGGCGATGTCCAGGATCATCCTGGGAATGAAGTACGGGTTGAAATGGGGGGTGCCATCGCCGGTATAGAACGTCTTAAGTTCCTCGCAAAGAGAAGTAAGACCTCCGATTCCGGAGGCCCAGATGACTCCAACGCGGTCCACGTCCACCGAAGCCCGCTCAATTTTGGCATCCCGCACCGCCTCGTCCGCCGCAATCAGGGCGGTCTGGGAAAAGCGGTCGATCTTGCGGGCCTCTTTACGGTCCAGGTAGAAATAAGGATCGAAATCCTTCAGCTCGCAGGCGAATTTGGTCTTGAACTTGCTGCTGTCAAAGAAGGTGATGTAGTCGGATCCTGATTTTCCTTCTTTCATCCCCTCCCAGGATTGGGACAAACTATTACCGAGCGGTGTAAGTGCTCCCATTCCGGTAACTACAACGCGTCTCAATTCCATTAATCGGGAGGAGGTTGGTGAGGGTAATTATTTTACATGCTCTTCGAGATAGGCGATGGCTTGGCCGACCGTAGTGATGGTTTCGGCTTGTTCGTCGGGGATGGAAATATTAAACTCCTTTTCAAATTCCATGATCAGTTCAACCGTATCCAGGGAATCGGCTCCAAGATCATTAGTGAAACTCGCTTCAGGAGTGACTTCCGCCTCATCCACGCCTAATTTGTCAATGATGATCTTTTTAACTCTTGATGCAATGTCCGACATAATTTTAAATGTTTAGGTTTAACTTGACTGCAAAAATATAATTTTTATTGATACAAGGCCTTTTTACCTAAAATGCCTTCCAGACCTGATCCCGGGCCGGTCATCCCAACCTGCGTCATCCCGCCCATTTACGTTAAATGCCACCCATATAATTTTAAGGCGCCCCAGGGCCACTCTAATGGCCCTTTCATATCTTTGTAGGCTCGAAAAACCCCCTGGAATGATGCAGGTCGGGGAAAAAAAACATCATTTCAGGTCCGGTCATCCGTTCTATAGGCCTTTTGTTGAAATCCACGTCAAATGAAGAAAAACAGTATTGCCCGGGTGATCATAATAATCCTGATCGTGATCATTGCCCTGGCCCTGGCTTTCAACAAGCGGTCCAAGGACAAAAAGGCCGAAAAGGAGGTCGTGGTCGCCGCCAGCGGTTCCCGGGACCTTCTGGTGGATGTATTTGTAGCAAAGCCCGTACCGGTAACTAACGCGATCAGCGCTACGGGGAGCCTGATGGGTAACGAGGCCGTGGACCTCCAGCCCCAGGTCAGCGGACTCGTAACCGGGATTTTTTTCCAGGAAGGGGGGTTTGTCCGCAAGGGACAGGTGCTGATCACCCTTTTCGACGCGGACCTCAAGGCCCAGCTGGAAAAATCCAGGATGGCCCTCCAGCTCTCCAATCTCACCCTGCAGCGTGAGGAAAAGCTCCTGTCGGTGAACGGGGTGAGCCAGCAGGGTGTGGACAATGCTCGCAACCTGGTGCAATCCAACCAGGCCGATATCGACAATATTGAGGCGCAAATTTCCAAGACCCAGATCATCGCACCATTCTCCGGAATCATCGGACTGCGCAACATCAGCGTGGGCGCTACCGTTGCACCTACTACCGTCATCGCCTCCCTGAACCAGACCGATCCGCTTAAGATGGATTTTTCTGTCCCTGAAAAATACGGCAACAGCCTGAGGCTTGGAGATACGGTATCCTTTGCCGTCGCCGAGGTCCCGGACCGCCTATTCAGCGGAAAAATCTATGCCATCGAACCCGATATCGACCCGACGACCCGGACGGTCCGGCTCAGGGCGCTGGTTTCCAATCCCAGGGGAGAACTCCATCCCGGATCCTTCGCCGCAGTAAAGCTCCAGCTGAAGAACATCCCTGATGCCCTGATGATCCCAACGGAAGCCATCATGCAGACTACCCGGGACAAGCAGGTCGTGGTGATCCGCAACCGAAGGGCGAACCTGGTCAATGTTGAGACCGGAGTGGAGAACGCAAACCAGATCCAGATCACCAAGGGCCTCAGCGCGTACGATACCGTGGCCATAACAGGCATCATGCAGGTGAAAAACGGGACCCCGGTGCGTTTTTTGAGCATCCAGTGACCAGGGATGATCCGGATTTCCGGACCTGGTCCCTTAAACTTATGATGATATGAGCCTGCCTTCCCTTTCCCTGAAACGGCCGGTGCTCGCTGTAGTGATGAGTATCATGATCGTCCTTTTCGGGGTGATCGGATACACCTTTCTGGGCGTGCGTGATTATCCTGCCATCGATCCTCCGATCATCAGTGTTTCCACCAATTACACCGGAGCCAACGCCGATGTCATCGAGTCTCAGGTCACCGAACCCCTGGAAAAAGCAATCAATGGAGTGGCCGGCATCCGTTCCATCTCCTCCACCAGCGCTGAAGGGGTCAGCAATATTTCAGTCGAATTCAACCTCGGCGCCGACCTGGAGACCGCGGCCAATGACGTTCGCGACAAGGTGGGGCAGGCCGCCCGCCAGCTTCCCCCCGATATCGACGCTCCACCCGTGGTGACCAAGGCCGATGCCAATGCCAGCGCCATACTTGCCATGACCGTGCAGAGCAATACGCGCAATATCCTCCAGGTGGATGATTATGCCGAGAACGTCCTGGTGGAAAAACTCCAGACGATTCCTGGAGTGAGCAGCATCCAGGTCTGGGGCCAGAAGCTGTATGCCATGAGGCTCTGGCTGGACCCGACCAAAATGGCCGCATACGGTCTCACCCCACAGGACATCCAGTCCGCCCTGAGCCGGGAGAACGTCGAACTTCCCTCCGGGCAGATCACCGGAAATGAGACCGCCCTGACCGTGAGGACCATGGGCAGGCTGGCCACCCCGGACGAGTTCAACAACATGATCATCAAGAACCTGGGGGGCAGGGTCATTCATTTCTCCGATATCGGCAACGCCGAGCTCGGAGCCGAAAACCAATACACCATCCTGAAGGAAAAGGGCAACCCCATGATTGGCCTGGCCCTGGTTCCCCAGCCCGGTGCGAACTATGTGGCGATTTCCGACGAGTTCTACAAGAGACTGGCCCAGATCCGAAAGGATACTCCCAAGGATATCCGTCTGGGCATCGTATTTGACAACAGCACCTATATCCGGCAATCCATCAAGGAGGTTGGCGAAACCCTGGCCATCGCCCTGGGACTGGTGGTGCTGATCATCTATCTCTTTTTCCGGGACTGGCTCATTGCCCTCAGGCCGTTGCTGGACATCCCGGTATCCCTGATCGGGGCCTTTTTCATCATGTACTTGTTTGGGTTTACCGTAAACATCCTCACCCTGCTGGGCATTGTCCTGGCCACCGGACTGGTGGTTGATGATGGCATCGTGGTGACGGAGAATATCTTCAAGAAGCTGGAGGCGGGGATGCCCCGGATGAAGGCCGCCCGGGAGGGTTCAGAGGAAGTGTTTTTCGCGGTCATGGCCACCTCCATCACGCTGGCCTTCGTGTTCCTTCCGATCATCTTCATGCAGGGCTTCGTGGGAAGGCTGTTCCGGGAGTTTGGCATTGTGATCGCTGGGGCGGTCCTGATCTCCTCTTTTGTCTCCCTGACCCTCACCCCCGTGCTGAACCTCAAGCTCTCCAGGCGCCATCCCGGCCGTTCCCGGTTCTACCAGGTCACAGAGCCCTTTTTCAACTGGCTGGAAGTGGGATACAAGAGTTCCCTGAAGCAATTCATGGGGCACCGCTGGATTGCCGTGGTCATTATCCTGGTTTGCCTGGGGATCAGCGTCCTGGTTGGCACTCACCTGAAAAGCGAGCTCGCTCCCATGGAGGACCGAAGCCAGTTCCGGATCAGCCTTACAGCGCCCGTGGGCACCTCCTTCGATGCCATGGACCGGTACACGGACCAGGTGGTGAAGTTCGTCATGGATTCCATGCCGGAGCATAAAGCCGTACTGAGCGTCACGGCGCCCGCCTTCACCGCGGCAGGGGCCACCAACACGGCCTTCATGTATGTAACCTTTACCGACCCCGATAAACGGAAAAGAAGCCAGCATGAACTGGCCATGTACCTGAACCGCAACCTCAGGGATTTTCCGGAAGGAAGGGGATATGTGATCGAGCCCCAGACCATCCAGGTGGGGAACAAATCCGGTCTTCCGATCCAGTTCGTCATCGAGAACATCAACCTGGATACCCTGGAAGCTTATCTCCCAAAATTCCTGGACCTGGCCTATCCGGATTCCGTTTTCGGAGGGGTGGTGGATGTCGATATGAAACTGAATAATCCGGAGATTCACCTGGCCATCAACCGGCCCAAAGCCACCGAGGCAGGCATCTCGGTTTCCGACATCTCCAATACCGTGCAGCTGGCGCTGAGCAATGAGCGTTTCGGCCATTTCGTAATGAACGGAAAGCAATACGACGTGGTGGGCGAAGTATACCGCCAGTTCCGGGACAAGCCTTCTGACCTTTCCGATCTCTATGTGGGCAGCTCCACCAACCCGGCCCAGCAACCCATCCAGCTGGACAACCTGGTTTCCGAGCAGGAGACGGCCAGCCCGCCCCAGATCTACCATTACAACCGGTATAAATCCGCAACGATTTCGGCCAGCCTGGCTCCCGGAAAGACGGTTGGGGAGGGAATCGCCGAAATGCAGAAGATCGCCCGGCAGACCCTGGGCCCTTCCTTCTCCACCGAGCTCACGGGCACATCCAGGGACTATGCGGAGAGTTCCTCCAGCGCGATCTTTGCGCTGGTGCTCGCCCTGATCCTGATCTACCTGGTCCTGGCCGCCCAGTTCGAAAGCTTCATCGACCCTTTCACCATCATGCTCACCGTGCCGCTCGCTGCAGCCGGGGCACTGCTCTCGCTCTGGCTCTTCGACCAGACCCTGAACATCTTTTCCGAGATCGGGATGATCATGCT
>DATKSX010000242.1:0-9915 GCA_035531415.1 Chitinophagaceae bacterium | reverse complement strand
TTCAATTTAAACCGCCAAATTATATCTTTTTTTTCGATTTAAACCGCCGAATAACATAATATTTTTCGATTTGAATCGAAATTTATTATGATTTTCAATGGATTATTGGTTGGGAGGGGGATTGCCTAGCTGAACAAGTACAGGACGTCCTCCCTGGAAAGGGATTTGACGAACCCGGCTTCATCGGAAATGATCTCCCGGACCAGGGATTTTTTCTTTTCCTGGAGCTGGAGGATCTTTTCCTCCACGGTGTCCTTGCAGATCATCCGGTAAGCGAAGATGTTTTTGGTCTGGCCGATCCGGTGGGTCCGGTCGATCGCCTGCTGTTCCACCGCAGGATTCCACCAGGGATCCACGATGTATACATAATCGGCGGCAGTAAGGTTCAGTCCAACGCCTCCGGCCTTCAGGGAAATCAGGAAGGCCCTGCAGGATTCTTCGGACTGGAACTGGTCTATTGATTTTTCCCGGTCGGAGACGGAGGTGGACCCGTCGAAATAGGCGTAGGGCACATCCAGGTTTTCCAGCCTTTCCCGGATCAGGGCCAGCATGCCCAGGAACTGGGAGAAGACCAGAACCTTATGGTCGCCGATATTTTCGGTGATCTCCCGGACCAGCTCCTCCAGCTTGATGGAATGATTGGGATATTTTTCCTCCTCGTTGAGGATCGCGGGGGAATCGCAAATCTGCCTGAGCTTCATCAGGCCCTGAAGGATGGTCAGCTGAGACTTGGCGGCGCCCTGCTCGTCAATCACCCCAAGGATCTTGGAACGGTAGGAGTTTCGGAAAAGGTCATAGATATCCTTCTGGTCCTGTTCCATTTCGCAATACAGCACGATCTCGGTTTTGTCCGGCAGATCCCGGGCCACCTGTTCCTTGGTCCTGCGCAGGATGAAAGGATAGATCAGTTTGCGCAGATGCTCCTTCCGTTCCCGGTCCTCCAGCTTGTCGATGGGAATTGCGAACTCGTTGCGGAAAAAATCAATGGTGCCCAGCATGCCGGGATTCAGGAAATTCATCTGGGCATAAATGTCAAAGGTATTGTTCTGCATGGGCGTTCCGCTCAGGCAGAGCCGGTTGCGGGTATTGAGGAGCTGGGCCGCCTTGGCCACCTTGGAATGAGGATTTTTGATGGCCTGGGATTCGTCGAGGATAACGTAATCGAACTGCAGCTCCATAAGCATCTGCACGTCGCTGCGCAGGGTTCCGTAGGTGGTGATGATCACGTCATGCTCCATCAGCTGGGCGGGGTTGCGCAACCGGGCCGATCCGTGGTGGATATGGTAATTCAGTTCGGGGCTGAACTTCAGGATCTCGTTTTCCCAGTTGTAGATCAGGGTGGTGGGGCATACCACAACGGCCAGGCATTTGCCCGTCCGGTTCTTGAACAATTGGAGGAAGGCCAGGGTCTGAACGGTTTTCCCCAGTCCCATGTCATCGGCCAGTATGCCCCCCCAATGGATCTGGTCCAGATAGTTCAGCCAGTGCAGCCCGCTTTCCTGGTAAGGGCGCAGTACGGCGGTGATGTTGGCCGGAACGGGCACGGGGACCATGCCTTCAAACTGCATTAGCTTGCGGCGCTTGTCCTCCAGTTCGGCGACGATGGCCTGGTCGTCGATGAACTCATACAATTCGTCGATCACTCCGAAGTTGTACTTGGAAAGCTTGAGGCCACTGTCCCTTTCTTCCCCGATCTTGAACAGCAGGGAGTATTTCCGAAGCCATTCCTCAGGCAGCAGGCCGAGGGTGCCGTCGGCAAGTTGTACATAATTCTGTCGGTTGGCAAGCGCCTGTTTGATTTCCCGGATGCTGACCTTTTCATCCCCGTAGGAGACCTCGATCCGGGCATCGAACCAGTCGATGCCCGAACTGATCTGGAGCTGGGTTTCGGGCCTTCGGTTGCTGAACCGGAAATTCCTGAGGTTCTCGAACCCCATCACCTTCACCTCTTTCTCCTTGAGGATGTCGAAGAAATGAAAGAACCAGTTGCCCTTCATCGCCTCTTTGGCCCGGAGAAAAAAATAGTTGTGGTTGGTAATCTGCTGGAAGTTCGGATGGAGCTCCCGAATACTCCGGATGAAGGATTCCTCCTCGGCCTTGTTGCGGTGGATGACGAGGACTTTGCTTCCCTGCTGCAAGGTGATCCGTTCGGCATCGTCCCAGGGCACTTCCTGGCCCAGGTATGAGAAGGCCGGCATGATCAGGAAGGATTCTCCAAGCTCCTTCACGTATATGAGGGAATCGGGCCGCAGGTCGTCCGCTTCGCTGAGCAGGTCCTGGTCGAAATGCACCGTATAACGGGAGCTCATGGGAAGGAGCTGGTCCCGCAGGTATTGCTCCCATGCTTCCATGGGGATCTTCAGGGGCCCGGTTAGGAACGGCTCCATATACAAGGCGTCCTGAGGGGAGGAAACGAGGTGGAGCTGATCCTCGTAAAGGAACAAAAGAGGACTCGGGCAACCGTTCTCCCCGGCGGGGATGTCCTGCTCCCCGATGCGTACCTGGCAACGGACCAGCACTTGGCCTTCCTCCAGGGTGGCAGAAAAAAAAGGTTTCAGAAGGTCCTGGGCAAGGTTGACATGGCAGAGGTCGGAAGTCCGCATCGGCCGGTGGGCGGGAAGAATGAAAACGGGAAATCCCTGGCCCGAAAGCAGCTTGACCAGCTTTGGGTGAAGGTATTCCAGCATGAGCAGCTTGGTTTCGGCGGGCAGGCCGCTGTCCTGGTCCTCCCGGATATTGTCCCAGATCCCGGAAAAAGGAGAGTTCTTGCTCAAGTATTTGTTCAGCTCCGATTCCATGAGCTTGCGTACGGCCGGGATCAGCTCCCGGTCCGTTTGCCGGTAGGCATAATAATCGATGAACTTGGACAGATCCAGCCGGGAGGCCTGGGAAACGAAACCGGTCCCTTCCTCGTTCATTTCACCCGAATAAATATCGGTGCCAAAAAAAGGATATCCTTTGGTTCCGAACTGGATCACCAGGGAAAGTCGCCTGAGAGGCTCCGGTTCGGGCGCTTCCACCGGGGCGAGCACCACGGGTTGCTGCACCTTCCGGATCGCGGGGTCCAGGACCCGGAGGAAGGGCTTGCCGTTGGTGTAGGTGAACTGGAACTTTCCGGACAGGTCATCATCAATGCTATACCCATAGGAAGCCAGCAGCAGGTTTTTTTCCCGGTCCCAATTTTTCAGGGTATCGAAATAAAAAGGTCCATGGGCGTTCAGCAGCTGGAGCAACAGGGCGGTCTTATGGGTGCAAAGGGGATGGTCTGCCTCGTCGCAGTCGCAGTATGTATCGAAATGGCGCTCTTCGTTCCTGCGGATGATCAGGTGGCGGCGTTGTCCGTCCAGGTCCAACTCTGCTTCCACCCGCTCATCGGCGGCTGAAATGATCCGGGCCTGATGATAACCCAGGATCCCGTCGGCGGCGTTGAAGATTTCCCGGGAGGTGAGCAGCCGGATGGATTTCAGGTCGATGGACTTCATCTTGACCACCGTGTGGCGCTGGTCATAATGGATCTCGCCTTCGTTGAAATCGTTTTTGTCCAGCATTTCCTGGAGGCGGAACAGGGCAGCCGCTTCATGGCGGCAGATATCCCCCAGGTTATATGGGCACTGGCAGCGGACCGAAAGGCTGTCCGGTTCATGGTATTTGGAAATCGTGACACGGTAATAATTGAAATGGGTATCGCTTTTCACCCGGAAGGTGGCCGTCTTCATCACCGGGTCGGAATGGAGCAAATCCACTCCCCCTGTTGCAAAAATGCGCTTGCCCCGACGGATCACCTCCTCGGTACCGTTGTTGTACACATATTTGAGCAAATGCGGTAGGGACATGTGGGAATGGCCCTCCGGTGGGGCTGGGCCAATCTGCAAAACTAAGCCAAAATTTCCCTTATCCCGCAGGGTAAGATGTCCACACTTGTTAAAAAACTCTTAATTGAAGTTCCGGGAGTCCGGCAGGATAACTAATTTACGTCCGATGAAATCATTTCGATGGATCTGGATGCTGGGTCTGATCACCTGCTGCCAGCGTCCGGCAGACAGGGTCCCGGTGATTGGTTTCGCGGATGCGTTTCAGGATGCCACCATCGCCCGGGCGAAGGACGGTTTTTTCGACGCCCTTTCCGACAGCGGTTACAGTACTGCGCGGGGGACCATCCGCGTGATCTACCGGAATGCGGAAGGGGATATCCCCGTCCTGACTCAGGCCATGCAATATTTCATTTCCGAAAAAGTGGACCTGATCGCTGCCAACGCAACGATCACCACCATCACAGCGGTGCAGCAGACCCGGACCATTCCGGTTTGCATGATGGTTGCCCCGGAGCCCGGAATTACCGGGCTTACCGACCGAAACGGAAAGGCTCCCGGTAACCTCTTCGGAGTCTATGAAACCCTTTCCTACATCGACACTTCGGTAATGCTGATCCGGGATCTAATCCCCTCGGTTCGCATCATCGGCACGGTTTTCAACCAGGCCGAACCCCAGTCCAGGCAGGCCCTGAAGGAAATCCAGGGGGAATGCAATACCCTTGGCCTGAAGCTGATTTCCCTCCCGGTGGACAACTCAGCCGAGACCCAGTTGGTCGTAAACGCCCTGCTGTCCCGCCATATTGATGCCTTCTTCGCCATGCCGGACAATACGATTTTTGCTTCCTTTGAAACGATCGCCCACAGCTGCAGCCTGGCTCATGTCCCCGTATTCACTTCGGAAGCGGGCCTGGTGAGCCGGGGCGCCATCGCGGCCTACGGAGCGGATATGTACAGCTGGGGCTTCCAGGCCGGCCAGCAGGCCGCCCGGTTCCTGAGGCAGGGAAACCTGGAAGGCATCCATCCCGTGGCAGTGGCCCTGCGCAAAAGGGTTTACAATCCCAGGGAGGCAGCCCTTTACGGGATCCATTTTAGTTCTGCCTTCACTCCCGTTGACCAGGCAAAACAGGCTCCATGAACTTTTACCTTTCAGCCGTCATCCTGGGGCTGGCTTATTGCGGCATGGGGCTGGGGATTTATATTTCGCTCCGGATATTCAATATTCCTGATATCACAACGGACGGAAGCTATACCCTGGGCGCGGCGGTAAGTGCATCCCTGCTCTCCTCCGGTCACAGCCTTCCCGTGGTGCTGGGGGTGGTTATGGTAAGCGGTGCGCTTTCCGGTATGGCCACCGGCCTGATCCACACCCGGATGAAAATAGATCCCCTGCTTGCCGGAATCCTGGTCATGACGGGCCTCTATTCGGTAAACCTGGCGGTGATGGGAAGATCGAATATCCCCCTGCTGAACACGGCGTCCGTATCGGGGATCTTCCCCTTCCTCAGCCCGGAACCGGTCCGCTGGATGGGAGCGATGCTGCTGTTCACGATTATCCTTTGCGTCCTGATCGGCTGGATGCTCAAAACAGATTTCGGGCTGGCCATGCGCGCCACGGGAAACAGCGAACAGATGGTCCGGGCCAACGGGGTCAATACCAACCGGATGAAGGTGATCGGTCTCGGAATTGCCAATGCCCTCACCGCAACGAGTGGATTTCTGGTCTGCCAGTACCAGGGGTTCACCGACATCAACATGGGGATCGGCATTGTGATCTTCGGCCTGGGAGCCGTGATGATGGGAGAGGCTTTCCTTTCCTTCACGAAGCTGAATTCAACCGGATTCCACCTGGCCGCGGTCATCCTGGGGTGCGTTCTTTTCCGGGTAATCATCGGGGCCGCCCTGACCCTGGGGATCAATCCCAACTGGCTCAAACTGGTCACCGCAGTCATCGTGCTCGGGGTGGTGGGCCTGCCGGGGATCAAACTCAGGTTACGCTGATGCTGGAGCTGGAACATATCGAAAAGCATTTCAACAAAAGAACCCCGGCTGAAGTCCGGGCGGTCGGAGGACTCGACCTTACCGTGAAGGACGGGGAATTTCTCGTGCTCATCGGATTCAACGGATCGGGAAAAACCACCCTGCTCAACCTGATCTCCGGGACCCTGGCCCCGGACTCGGGCAGCATCCGGATCGACGGAAAGGAAGTCACCGGGCTGAAGGACTACCAGCGGAGCTTCTGGATCGCCCGAATTTTCCAAAACCCGCTTGCCGGAACCGCCCCGGATCTTTCCATCCTGGATAATTTCCGTCTGGCTTCCCTGCGCACCCGGCCCAAATCCTTCCGGACCGCAGTCGACCGCAGGTTCCGCCAGAGGGTGAAAGAAAGATTGTCTTTGCTGCATATGGGCCTGGAGGACAAAACCGATTCCCTGGTGGGAAAGCTGTCGGGGGGACAGCGACAGGCGCTCACCCTGCTCATGGCGGTCATGGACCGTTCCCGGATCCTGCTGATGGATGAACCCACCGCGGCCCTGGACCCCAAGTCTTCCGACCTGCTGATCCATATGGCCGCAGCGCTGATCAGGGAGCTGGGCCTGACGGCCATCCTGGTCACCCATGACCTGCGTTATGCCGGGACCTATGGCACAAGGCTGATCATGATGCAGGAAGGAAAGATTAAACAGGACCTGGACCAAAGCGAAAAAGCTTCCCTGACTCCGGCGGGGCTGGTCCAGTGGTTCACCTGATTAAACCTGTTTGGGAGCGGTCCGGCCCTCAGGCCCGGACCAGCTCTCCCTCCCGGTAGATCGGAAGCACCCCGGCAATATCCTGGGTAAGGCAATAGACGATATCCTTTTCCAGTCCGTAGGCGGAAAGTCTTTTGAAATGGGAGGCGTTGCGCAGGAAATTGAAGATGTTCTGGCGGGCCTGGAGATAGAGGGATTCTGCGATAATGGCCGAATCGCAGGCAATCTCGAAATGGGCCCTGACCCGGTGGATCAGGGCACCCGCGAACAGGGTGTCTTCCATGTTAACCCGGTTCTTCCAGGCCGCGCATCCGATCACCACCGGGCGCCGGCCTTCCACCAGGTGGTCGCAGACCGCAGACAGGTTCGGGAAAGATCCGGTAATAATTTCTCCGGCCTCCCGGGCCATATGGAGCATCCGCGTACCGTTGGTCGTGGTGAGTACCAGGCTTTTTCCCTCGATACGGTCCCTGGAATATTCATAGGGGGAATTCCCCCGCTGGAGTCCCGGAACCACTTTTCCATCCCTTTCTCCGGCAGTAATGGCATGGAGCCGGTTGCCCAGCTCAATGCAACCTTCCACGGTGTCGACCGGGATCACCCGGGCGGCTCCATTATACAAAGCGGTGCAGATGGTCGAGGTCGCCCTAAGGACATCGACGATCACCACGGTGGCCCCGCTCAGTTCGAAGAGTTGCAGCAGGGCCGGAGAAAGACAGACTTCAAGTTTCGGTTTGGTGCTCATGTTGATCAGCATCGATCCCTATCCCAGAATCACTTTCCATCGGTTGCCCTCTGCATAGTTTTTGATCAGCAGGTTCCTCCCGGTGAGGATGTTTTTTAGATAGCCGGTAAGGTAAATATTATTCAGGATTTCACCGAACCTCCCATAAGGGGTATCGAACTGAAAGAGGTCGATCATGATGGTCCCGTTGTCGATTGCCTTGAAATAATGCTCGTGGCGCATCTGCTTGAAATCCCCGCGGATCATTTCGTCCCGGAAATAATAAGGCCGGTGCGCGGAGGTGATCTTCACCGTGAGGGCCCGCACCTTCCTGAGGTGCCTGGCCTTCCAGGTTACCGTGTCCCCCAGGTCCATCAGTCCAAACACCTTTCCTCCGATGGCCTTTTCCCCAAAGGCCGCCATGGAGTCCTGGTGCACCCGCACACTCCGGCTGAGATCATACACCCGTTCAGGCGGGGCATGGATCACGGTCGTGAGATGGATCTGCGGCATTTTCCAGCGTTTGAGCACCGGTTTTTCCGGTCCGGTCCTTCAGGAAATAAAGGGGATCTTCACCACAACTGCACCGACCTGCTTATCCCGGATCCCGATGAAGAGCGGGGTACCCGGGGCGGTATTTTCCGCCTCCACATATCCCATTCCTATCGCCTGCTGCAGGCTCGGTGACCAGGTCCCAGAAGTCACCACCCCTGTTCCTTTCCCATGCTGATCCAGGATGGGATATCCGTGGCGGGGTATGCCTTTTTCCTGCAGGACAAAACCCACCAGTCTCCTTTTCACCCCTTCCGCTTTTTGCTTTTCCAGGATTGCCTTTCCGGTGAAATCCTTGGAGAAACGGGTGATCCAACCCAGCCCCGCTTCCAGGGGGCTGGTCTGGTCGTCGATATCATTGCCGTAGAGACAAAAACCCATTTCAAGGCGCAAGGTATCGCGGGCGCCGAGACCTGCCTGCACCAGTCCGTGTTCCTTTCCGGCATCCAAGATGGCATCCCATACCGCCAGGGCATGTCCCCCGCTATCTTCGAAATAGATCTCCACACCCCCTGCGCCCGTGTATCCCGTGGCGCTGACCAGGACATTGTCCACCCCGGCAAAACGGGTCTTGACGAAAGTGTAATATTTCAGGGAGGAGAGGTCGGTCCAGGTCAGGGGCTGAAGCAGGCGGGTCGCCTGAGGACCCTGGATGGCCAGCAGGCAGGTCTTGGCCGAGATATCATGGAGTTCCACCCCGGAACTGTTGTGGGAACAGATCCAGTTCCAGTCCTTTTCGATGTTGGAGGCGTTTACCACCAGCATGTATGCGTTTCCCCGCTCCAGGCAATAGACCAGCAGATCGTCCATGATGCCCCCGGATTCGTTGGTGAGGCAACTGTACTGAGCCTTTCCGTCCTCCAGGCGCGCAGCGTCATTGCTGGTCAGCGACTGGATGAGTTCCAGGGATCCCGGACCCTTCAGGATGAACTCCCCCATATGGGAAACATCGAATAAACCGGCATTGCGCCGGACGGAAAGGTGCTCCTCATTGATGCTGGTATAGAATACCGGCATCTGATATCCCGCGAAGGCGGTCATCTTCGCGCCCGAAGCCACGTGCCGGTCAAAAAATGGCGTAAATTTCATCCGGGGATTTTTGCCTGATCAGGCCTATTGCAGGCCTTCAGGCGAATTTAGGAATATAATCGGGAGGGTGCCCCCAAATTGGTGCAATAATTGTGTATACCGGCGTTAAATTACAAAATCACGGACCCCATGCGGCGCATCGTTCTCCTGTTCCTTTTCCTGATGCCCCTGTACGCCGTTTGCCAGAGAAGGACCGACCGCAGGATCACGGAGGACGTGAAAGCGGTAACCGATAGTTTAAAGGACAACGGTCAGGGGGGAACCATTGCCGGAACCCCCGGCCAAATTTCCCAGGCTGGATATATCGCCCATCAGATGGAGCAATCCGGGATCCCCCCCGCACCGGGAGGATACCTGCAGTCCTTTTCAGTCGACGAAGGAAAAATGCCCGCACCTTCTTGCGGATTGAAGCTCGCCGGAAATCCGATCACCCTGGGTTCCGGATTTTTTCCGCTTCCATTTAGCGCCACTGCTTCGCTCCATGACACCCCCCTGGTCAGCGTGCAGGAACAAGGCAGTGTTTGGATTATCCCGGTCACTGACCCCTCCGGGCCTGGCTATGACTTTTCCGATTCCCTGTATCAAAAGGCCGGGCAGGCCGCCTCCGACGGAGCTTCGGCAGTGGTGTTCTATTCCCCCGGTGACACGAACCCCACCTTCCGGTTCGATGCCGGGGACCTGCATCCGGTCCTGGCCATCCCCGTGGTCTATGTAAGCCATGCGGTGGCCTCCCGGTATTTCCTGAACGATTCCGGTTCCGTGGACCTGGAGCTTCATTGTTCGGTGATTCAGCGGACCATCCGGGGATACAACGTGGTGGGATTTATCGACCATCATGCCCCCGCCACCATGCTGGTCTCTGCCCATTTTGACCACCCCGCCGGAAGCCCTGAAAATGCCGGTGCAATCGCAACCCTGATGGAACTGGGCAGGATGATTCAGGAAGGGAAGAACTCCGCAACCAACTACCTGTTCATCGCTTTCGGCGGCA
>DATKSX010000241.1:0-7282 GCA_035531415.1 Chitinophagaceae bacterium | reverse complement strand
TCCCGAACAGGGATTGCACCCCGGTGATGAGGGAGCTGTGCAAAGGGAAACTGACGTTTCCTGCTTCGATTTTGCGGATGATCTCGTTATCGTCCCCGGTATATTCCAGCTTGACCTGTTTCTGAAAATCGAATGTGGATTGGGTATTATAGGCAGTCGTGATCTTGAGCTTGGTGCCGATTTTACCGACCACGTTCATGTTCACGTTCATGTTGAAATTGAAGCCCCCCGTATGCCGGGCTGCTTCCGGGAGGGTGGGATTGGCATAGTTCTGTCCCTGGTACCCGAAGGTCAGGTCCAGGTTGCCCTGGGGGCGGATATCAGACTGAGTGCCCCCGAAAATCCGGTTGTAGAGCAGGGGGCCATGGTAGAGCAGGGGACCCGCGGTCTTCCGGTTGAGCAGGTCCATGGTGGCGGCCCGTTGCTGGAAATAATCCTCCTCGTCCCTGCTGGACTGGAGCTGCAGGTATTGGCCCAGGGATAGGTATTGGGGGTAACGGTAAGGGGCGGTACCCACCTGCTGGCGGATATCATAACGCCCTGAATCCTGCTGGTACTCCACCGAACGACGGATATTGGGAGGATCCTGGAGGTCCAGGGAATGGTAGTTGGAATCAGTTCCAAAACCTTCCCCTTGGTCCTGGAGGGGAAAGATCAGGCTGTCCCGGGAACTGGAATCTCCGATGGTGGTGTCGGGAAGGACCCGGACCGATACGGGAAATTGGGTTGGGGAAAGAATCAAATCCCGGCGGGTGGGTTGCGCGGGAAGGGATTTCAGGGGGAATTGAGGCAGGGATACCGGCACAAATGCCGGATGGAAACTGCGATGTCCCCTTCCCCATCCATCCGGGGAGTTGGCAAAGAAGAAGGATGCAATTCCCGTTACAACAAGCGCACTGAAATGGATCTTCCTTGCCAAAGGGGTTTTTGGTTTAACAGGTTTAAGCAGGAAGCAGCTTTTCCCGGCGGAAAATCCCCGGGGAGAGGTTATCCCGGAAGGCCGGTAAGCTGGCCCTGGTCATTAAAATTGGAGCATTCTATAAATTTTTCAGCGCTTGTTTGATCAGTTCTTCCAGACCATGGAAAGGAGGGGAGCCTTTTAGTACCTTTTGGACAGCAGAATCTGCTGCGCTCCTTGAAATTCCGAGGGCTATTAGGGCATTTAACGCATCGCCCTGCATTGTATTGTTTGGGAGGCCAGATATTTGATTTTCATCCTTTTGTCTCATGAATTTATCCTTCAATTCCAGGATCAGCCGGCGGGCTGTTTTGGAACCGATCCCCTTGATGCTTTCCAGGGTTCTTTCGTTCTCCTGGAGGATGGCTGCCTGGATCTCCTCAGGCTGCAGGGAGGACAGCATCATCCTTGCGGTGGAAGCCCCCACCCCGGATACCGAGATGAGTTGAAGGAATACCGATTTTTCCGCCTGGTCAAAGAACCCGTAAAGGGTATGCGCGTCCTCCTTGATATGAAGGAAGGTGAACAACCTGCAACGGTCGAGGTCCCGGATCCGGGAAAACGTATTGAGGCTAATCTGGACCTCGTACCCAAGACCCTGGACGTCCATATGGACGGTGGCCGGAGATTTAAAGGTCAGTTTTCCCTCGATATATGCGATCATGGCATGGGGTTCATTACCGGGCTCAAATTAACGCCAAAAACACCGCAATCCGAAAGGCAGTGCCGCAGTTGCCGCATCTTCAATTCCTATCCCTGCTGGCTAGATCCGGGCCAGAAGGGTCCTCTACCTTTTGTGGGTTGATTGCCGTAATTTTGCCCCTTTACCAATTCATCCTGAATGGATCGTATCACAGCGGCCATTACGGCCGTAGGCGCCTTTCTCCCCGATTATATCCTGACCAATAAGGAACTGGAATCCATGGTGGATACCAATGATGAGTGGATCCGGACCCGGACCGGAGTGGAGCAGCGCAGGATCCTCAAGGGAGAGGGTCTCGGCACTTCGGACATGGCAGCTCCCGCCGTATTGGACCTATGCGCCAAAAGGGGCATCGATCCGTTGGAAATCGAGCTGCTGATCTGTTGCACCACCACTCCCGATATGGTTTTTCCGGCCACCGCCAACATCATCTGCGATAAGGCCGGCGTCCGGAATGGCTGGAGCTTCGACCTTCAGGCCGCCTGCTCGGGGTTCCTGTTCGGACTCACCACGGGGGCCCAGTTCATCGAGTCGGGCATGCTCAAAAAGGTGGTGGTGGTCGGAGCCGACAAGATGAGCTCGATCGTGGATTATACGGACCGGTCCACCTGCATCATCTTCGGTGATGCGGCAGGCGCCGTCCTGCTCGAACCCAGTACCGAAGGCCTGGGTATTCTGGACACCCTGCACCGGGTGGATGGCTCCGGAAGGGTTCACCTCCACATGAAAGCCGGGGGCTCCGCCCGCCCGGCCACCATCGAGACCGTGGCCAACCATGAACATTTTGTCTATCAGGAAGGAAAAGCGGTTTTCAAGTTCGCGGTGACCAGCATGGCCGACGCGGCTTTCGAGATCATGCGTCGCAACCGCCTGTCGGCTGAAGATATTGCCTGGCTGGTCCCCCACCAGGCCAACAAAAGGATAATCGATGCGACTGCGCAGCGGATGGAACTCCCCCCGGAAAAGGTTATGGTCAATATCCAGCGTTATGGAAATACCACGGCTGCGACCATCCCGCTTTGCTTCTGGGAATGGGAGGACCGGCTGAAAAAGGGGGATAATATCGTGCTCGCCACCTTCGGCGGAGGTTTCACCTGGGGGGCTACTTACCTGAAATGGGCTTATTCCGGGAAAAAGGATGCCGGAAAAAAAGCTTAGAAAAGCTCCTGATCCCCACCGGTTTCTTTGTCGCTATCCTCCTCACGGATGCTGAGCTGACCGGATTGCCCGACCAGCAGGGGGCTGGTTTCATGATCCTGGCCGGACACCAGGGTCGGCTGGACCAGTTCATCCGGGAAGATCTCCCGGATCCCGGGCATATCTCCGGAGGAGTTGATGCCGAAATAATCCATGAAGGAACGGGATACTGAATAAAGCAGGGGCTTCCCCGGCAGGTCCTCGTTGCGTCCCGTGATCAGGATCAACTCCTTTTCCAGCAGCCGCTGGATGGAATAATCGGAATTCACTCCACGTATATATTCGATATCGGCCCGGGTCACGGGTTGCTTGTAGGCGATGATGGCGAGGGTCTCCAGGGCTGCGGTGGAAAGCCTCTTGAGGAACTTGTCCCCGTTCAGCTGGGCCACCGTCTTGTGATAATCCTTCTTGGTCAGGAATTGGTATCCGCCCCCGGTTTCCCGGATGGAAAAAGCATAGAAGGAAGATGCATACTTTTCCTGGATGGCCTCCACCGCAGTTTGCACCTGCTGGGGCAAAACCCGGTCCTCCAGGAATCCCAGGGCCTGATTCAACAGCTCGGTGATCTCTGGTATGGAAAGGGGACGGTCTGCGGCAAAGACCAGGGCCTCGATATGGGGAATGATCTGGGTGATTTCCATAGTGCGCTGATCTGTTCAGGTTGGTCCGAATGTACAGCCTTTCAACGGACCCTGAAAGGGAAAAACAGTCCTTGTGGATTACCTGTGCATTACCTCCCGGTAAGGGCGGCCGCACCGCCGACGATTTCGGTGAGCTCCGTGGTGATGGCTGCCTGCCTCACCCGGTTGTAGGTGATCCGGAGGTCTTTCAGGAAATCGTTGGCGTTTTCGGTGGCCTTGTCCATGGCGGTCATCCGGGCTCCATGCTCGGAGGCATGGGCATCCAGGGTGGCTTTATAGAACTGGGTGTTCAGGATCTTGGGAAGAAGTTCCCTGAGGATGGCTGTTTGATCCGGTTCATAAATGAAATCCGCCCGGATCCCGCCCCGGGCTTCCTCCGTCCTGGGTACCGATTTTTGGACCGGCAGAAAAGTTTCGGCCCGGAACTGTTGCACGATGGCGTTCTTAAACTCGCTATAGATGAGCTCCACGACGTCATAATCCTTTTTTAAATATCCTTCCACGACCTGTTGGGCGGCCACCCGTACTTCCTCGAAACGCAGGTCGGAAAAAAGGCTCCGGAACGAGCCATCCACCCGGAATCCGGATTTGGTGAAATATTCAAATCCCTTTTTGCCGATGGCCATAATCGTACCGGACCCTGCCGCGAACTGGGTAGGATATTTTTCCCGGATCCTAAGCCGGGCGAGTTTGATCAGGTTGGAATTATATCCCCCGCAAAGGCCCCGGTCCGAGGTGATCACGACCAGCAGCACTTTTTCCACGGGTCTGGGATCGGCCAGTTCCATTTCCGTTTCAGATCCTCCCGAGGCGATGATATTGCCCAGCATTTCCTGGAGTTTCAGGGCATAGGGCCGCATCTGCTGGATGGCATCCTGGGCCCGGCGCAATTCGGCGGCGCTCACCATTTTCATCGCCTTGGTGGTCTGCTGGATGGACTGGACGGTCTTGATCCGGTCCCTGACTTCCTTCAGTTTGCCTGACATTAATTCTTCATATTACTTTGATATTCAATAACTTATTTGGATATTTCCATTTCATGCCGCCTCAGCCGGGGGTCCTGAAACGGGGAAGCGCAAATTTACAGAATAATCGCCAGAGGTTTTCAGGATCCCGGGGCTGCATGCCCGGATCCGGGCAGGCGGCCTTCAGGAATGGGGTAACCCGGAGGCGATCCATTGGTTTGCTGATCCTGAACGTAATCCGGAACGACCCGGATTTTCGTAACTTTCCCCAATGGACCTACCTTTAAAAAAACTGGAAATCACCTCCGGCCATCATTTCAACCTGAAAGATTTTGATACTTCCAGCGGGGAGAAACTACCGGTTCCGGAGGAGTTGAAAAAACTTCTGGCAGAAGATATCACCGCCATCTCAAAACTGCAGAACAGACTTTACGCGGAGAATCGGCAGGCGCTGCTGATCATCATGCAGGGAATGGACGCGGCTGGAAAGGACAGCGCCATTAAGCATATCATGACCGGGGTCAATCCGCAAGGGGTGGATGTGGTGAGTTTCAAACATCCTTCGGACGAGGAGCTGGATCATGATTATCTGTGGAGGCATTACATTAAGCTTCCGGCCCATGGAAAGATCACGATATTCAACCGGTCCCATTATGAAAATGTGCTCATCACCAGGGTGCACCCCAATCTGATCACCGCTGAAAAGCTCCCGGGAATCCGCGGCCCCAGGGACATCAGACCCCAATTCTGGCAGACCCGCTTCCGCCAGATCAATGATTTTGAAAGGACGGTGACGGAAAACGGGACCACCATCCTGAAGCTGTTCTTCCACCTTTCCCGCAAGGAACAGCGAAAGCGTTTCCTGGAGCGGATTGAAAATCCCGAAAAACACTGGAAATTCTCCTCCGCGGACCTGAAGGAAAGGGGTTTCTGGAAGGAATATCACCATGCCTACGAGGCAGCCATCAAACATACCAGTACGAAAAGAGCCCCCTGGTTTATCATACCCTCGGACGACAAGTGGTATGCACACCTGTTGATCGGAAAGATCATCTTCAGGGCCCTTCAAAAAATGAACCCGGCCTACCCGGCCCTTGATCAGCAGGAAGAACTCCGGATCACCAGGGCCAAAAAAATCCTCGACAAGGGAACCGGATAGTTACTTGTGTCCCTGCGCCGGATAGGCCTGTCGTTTGTTTCCCGCATAATCATAGATATCCACCGAGCTCACCCTGGGATTCAGGCGGAGGAACCTGCCGGACTGGGACTGGAAAGAGCTTCCATAATAGAACTCTTCCTTCCTCGAAGCGCCGCCCTGGTAATGTATGATGGCCCAGGCGTCCATCGGAAGGAGCCGGACCAGGATTTGGGAGGAATCATCCCGGAACACCTTGACGGGCCCCTGGTTTTGCCCCGCGAAAAGAAGGTAGGAACCATCTGCCCCCAGTACCTTGACCAGGGACTTCCCGTCCCCGGGGATGTATATGCCGCTCTGGCTGATGGTTTCCGGTGTAAAATCCCCTTTTCCATCTCCCTTGAGCAGGAGTCCGTTGAGGGCATCATATCTGCCGGTGAACACTTCGGTCCCGAAATCGTTCCCGGTGCAGACCAGGTCCAGGTTTCCGTCCCCGTCCATGTCATCAGCCACCATCCCATAGACCGGGGCAAACTGCGCATTCACCGGCAGCGGGGACATCCGGAACCGGTTATTGCCCAGGTTCTCGACGAAACAGGAACGCATGTTGTTGGCCCGGTACAATATCTCCCCTTTTTGCTCCTGGGGGCTCAGTATGTCATTGATGCCCGCCAGGGCGAACTGGTGATAGGTCGGGAACTTTCTCCGGGTCCCGATCATCTGCTTGATCATATCATCCCTGCCAAAGGCCGGGAATTCCCGAAGCACTCCCTGGGAATCCGGGATGTAAATGGTGGGTATGGCATCGAAACTTCCGTCCCCGTCAAAATCCTTGGCGTAGATGCTCACCGGTTTGTTTCCGACGGTCTTGTAAAGGGTGTTGGTTCCGAGATTGCCTACAACATAATCCGTCCTCCCGTCATTTTTGAAATCTCCTCCCGTAATGCTGTTCCACCAGCCAATCTGGTCCCCGATTCCGGTGGATGCCGTGACATTGATGAACCTTTTTCCGTGGTCATTTTCCAGGAAAGTGACTGGCATCCATTCTCCCACCAGGATCAGGTCCTGCCACCCGTCATTGTTGAAATCGGTCCAGATCGCATCTGTGACCATGCCGATGTTGTTCAGGAACGGCGCCACCTGGGCGGTCACGTCGGTGAATTTCACCTTACCGTTCCGGGAATCATTGCGCAGGATCCGGCTGGAAACGGGGCTGGGGTACTGTCCTGGAATCACCCTGCCCCCCACGAACAGATCCAGGTCGCCATCCCGGTCATAATCCGCTGCCTTGACGCAGGAGCCACTGATGCAGGTCCTGGGAATGGCATCCGTGTCCTCCACGAATTTTCCCCCACCGAGGTTTTCATAGAACCGGTCCCGGTAATTGGGGCTCCCGGGAGGGTTTTCCACGGATCCGCTTACAATATAGAGGTCCTGCCTGCCCTTGCCTGCGGCGTCGAAAAGCAGGACGCCTTCATCCTCTTGCTGTTTGGAATAATCGGTTCCGGGAAGCAGGTCCTTTTCGATAAATTTTCCGTCCTTCTGCTGCAGCAGGAATTTCCCTTTATGCTGATAGGAACCCCCGATGAAGAGGTCCTCCGTCCCATTGCCGTCCACATCCCCCACCGCAAGCCCTGGGCCATACTGTGAAAGTTTGTGGGGAAGGAGCTTCTGGAAATTGAA
>DATKSX010000240.1:0-3200 GCA_035531415.1 Chitinophagaceae bacterium | reverse complement strand
AATCTGTATCCTGGGCATTGAGTCCTCCTGTGATGAGACCTCTGCTGCCGTTTGGCAGGGGGGAAAGATTCTGTCGCATGTGATTGCCAGCCAGCAGGTCCATGAGCTTTATGGAGGCGTCGTTCCGGAGCTGGCTTCCAGGGCCCATGAGCAGCATATCATTCCTGTCGTCGATGCCGCCCTGCGCCAGGCCGTTACCCGCCTCAAGGAACTTTACGCAATTGGATTCACGCAATCTCCAGGCCTGATCGGCTCCCTGCTCGTGGGAAGCTGTTTTGCCAAAGCCCTATCCCTTTCCCTGGATATCCCCCTGATCTCGGTCAATCATTTGCAGGCCCATGTCCTGGCCAATTTCATCGAGCCTCCTTTTCCTGAATTCCCCTTTCTCTGCCTCACGGTTTCAGGAGGCCATACCCAGATCGTGCTCTGCAGGGATTACCTGGATCAGGAAGTAATCGGGCAAACCCGGGATGACGCAGCCGGTGAAGCTTTCGACAAAGCGGCCAAAATGCTGGGGCTTCCTTACCCGGGAGGTCCGCAACTGGACCGCTTGGCCAAAAACGGCGATCCCCACCGTTTCCCCTTCCCTGAGCCCAGGATGCCCGGGCTGGATTTCAGCTTCAGCGGATTAAAAACATCCATCCTGTATTTTATCCGGGAAAACCAGCGCAAGGATCCCGATTTCATCCATAAGAATCTGGAGGATCTCTGCGCTTCAGTACAGGACCGGATCTGCAGCATCCTGATACACAAACTCCGGGATGCGGCCCTCCAGTATGGGATCTCCAGGGTTTCCATTTCCGGAGGCGTTTCGGCCAACTCGGCGCTTCGGAAAACCCTGAATGAATATGGGGCCCGCTTCGGTTGGGAGATTTTCGTCCCCAGGTTGGAATACTGCACCGACAATGCGGCTATGATAGCCATCACGGCCTACTATAAATACCTTTCAGGGAGATTCATCGGGCTCGATGCACCGGTAAGCGCCCGGGGCATTTTGTCCTGACCTTTATCATGCCCCTATTTTTCCGATTCAAACAGTTCACCGTCCACCAGGGCCATGCTGCCATGAAGGTGAGCACAGACGGATGCATTCTGGGTGCCTGGACTGCGGGTTTAATTTCAAGAAATCCCGGAGTTAAAAGGATATTGGATATCGGGACTGGGACCGGCCTGCTTTCTCTGATGCTGGCCCAACAATGCCTGGCTGGCATCGTTGGGGTGGAACTGGATCCGGCTGCCTGCCGGGACGCGACCCGGAATTTCCATATCTCCCCCTGGAAGGACCGGTTAAAGGTTCTGGAAGGGGATGGGCGCTTTTTGCCGGCCGCTTTGGCCTATGATTTCATCATCACCAATCCTCCCTTCCATTCCAGGAGCCTGAAAAGCCGGGATACGAACCGAAACCTGGCCCGCCACGATACCGGCCTGGATCTTCCTGCTCTTATCAAAATCATTCATGGAAATCTGGTCCCGGGTGGAGCATGCTCCGTCATGCTGCCTCCGGAACCAATGGAAAGGTTCATCGGCATGGCCAGGGGGAATAACCTCTTTCCCAGCCGGCTTCTTTCGGTTTACCCCAGGGACGGTAAACCTTGTTCCAGAATAGCCGGAATGTTTTCCAAGGAACGGGGATCTCTGCAAAGGGTTTCTCTGACGGTCCAGATTAAACCGGGCCTTTTTAGTCCGGAATTCCTGGAACTGATGACTCCCTATTATCTTCCGCATTAGGCTTCAGGAAGAAGTATAAGCATAGTCTCTAAGGTATTCAAAATCAGTGGTAAGGCGGCCCTTAAACACCATGGTGGCCTGTTCCAGGATTCGGCTTTTGGGCTTCAGGATCTCGGGAAGGACTTCCTTGATCAGTTGCTCCCCGAAATACCGCGAGGCATCCAGGGGCAGTTCATTGGGCAGGTTATCCACGGTCATGATATCCACCGTCCTGCTGGTCTGATAGGGGCCTTTTCTTTCCAGGGTGAACCGGTCCACCCCATAAACGGGATCCAGGATCGTGGAGGAACCCAGGTTGCAGGGTACCGAACCCCCTTCATCACAGGTAATATCGGCAATGGTTTGTATCCCGAACCGGGGATCTTTAAGGTCTTCCAGGGTGAATAACCGGGGCATCCCCCTTTCCCAATAAATCCCATTGATCAGGATATCGGTTGAGTACAGGAACTCACCGAACCGGCACTCGTATAAATCCGGATGCTCGTGAAATTGGTCCCTTTCATATTTCCCGTCCGCGATCCTTGAAAAGAGGTCGCCTCCCCTGAGTTGGGTATAAACCGGATATCCGAATTTTTTTTTCTTGAAATCCTCCGGTTCCACCTGTTTGATCCCAAGCAGGTTCATAACCTCAATACATCCGGAAGCCACCCTGCCGAAGCCGGTCACCACAATCCGGAGGGGTGGCAATTTAATTTCAAAATAGACCTGGACCAGGTCCCTGAAATCCCTGAACCGGTGAACCGGTGGCAGTTCGAAGGAGCCATTCCGGATTCCGTAGGCTTTGAGCCCGTTATGGGCCCCCACGACCCCTGCGAAAAAACCGAAGCCCAGGATCCGCTGGCCATCTTCATATACCAGGCATTCATAATCAACCAGGGTGATTTTCCGGTCTATGAAAGCCTTCATCATGGCCCGATTGTATGGTTGGCCTTTTTTAGTATGGGAAAAAATAAAATAGGTCTTTGAAGGGATGAGATCAGCGATTGGGACTTCTTTGATCCCAAAAAGGATGTCGCAGGAACTTAGGTCTTCCTGAAGGGGGATCCCCGCATCCAGGTACTCCTGGTCCGAAAAACACCGGTGGGGGGAGGGCTGTACCTGGAGGGTCACCTCGGGAAAATGTCTAAGGATCCATTTGCATTGCGAAGGAGCAAATGCCACCCGGTTATCCCAGGGCATTTTTCCCTCCCGCACTAAACCGAGTTTTACCATGCCATAGCCAATCGGCAAAGTTAAGAAAGGGGAGGGACAGGCATTATAATCCATTGTTGCTCATCCGTTCTGGATTACCTATTTTTGACCGCCGGTTTTCCTCCTTTTTCCTTGCCCGGGTGGCGGAACTGGTAGACGCGCTGGACTCAAAATCCAGTGGTAGCAATACTGTATCGGTTCGATTCCGATCCCGGGCACGTAACCACGTCAGCTAATGGAGCAAATAAGACCCTTAAAGCCTGGGGAAAACGAGCAGGAAT
>DATKSX010000239.1:0-5738 GCA_035531415.1 Chitinophagaceae bacterium | reverse complement strand
ACGTTTTTTCCGGAATACAAAACGATACCTCCTATAAATTCTTTTTTAGCCAGGGATGCCAAGGCCTTAAGTCCTTTGAAATCGTTTGGGTTCACTATTTCTGCTTTTTTTATTTCAATGCCAAATATCCGCCCGTCCGGTTTTTCAAGGACAAAATCAACTTCTTCCTTTCCATCACTTGTTCTAAAGTGGAAAAGTTGAGCACGGATATTACTAAAGGAAAGAAGCTTCTTCAATTCGGTTGCTGAATAATTTTCAACGATATGGCCAAATAGGTCCGGCCTGTTTAAATGAATTACATCGATATTGAGGTCCAGCATATGACATAAAAGGGAGGTATCCGATATATATCCCTTGGAGGCTTTAACCAAGCGCTTACCCAGATTCCGATGCCACGGAGGAATGTCGAAAGTCAAAAACATCATTTTCAAAATATTTCTATAGAATTTCCCAGTTACAGAATTTAACCCTACTTCCCGAGAGATATCAGAATCATTGATCAGGCCACCTGCGCGGACACTAAGAACCCGGATCAGGGTAGGCAGGAGCGATATTTTTTCAAGGTCTGCCAGTTGCCTTACGTCTCTTTGTAAAAGGGTGGTCAAATAACCTTCAAACCATATGGTGCGTTCTTTAAAGTCTTTATCGGCTATTTCCGGAAAGGTGCTTCGCTTTATGGCATGGATTAAATCAATTCCGCAATCCGTAAGATTTGAAAAATCCATGGCTAGAATCCGTTCCAATCCGTCGCCTTTGCCCTGGGAAGCCTCCACGGTGGAGAAGGGATAAAGCGTGAGAACTGTCATGCGACCGACCAGGGAATCAGATAATTTGGGAAGCGCTAAAATATTCGAAGAACCAGTTAGGAAATATTTGCCATTGGCATGCTCCCCAACCTGAAGTCGTAGTTCATCCACCACTACTTTTAATACTGCGAACAATTCGGGAACCATTTGAACTTCGTCAATGATGAGTGCGTTTTTGAAGTTCTTCAGAAACGCTTCCGGCGCTGCGGCAGCCGCAGCCATCTGGGTTGCCCGGTCAAAGGACACATAGTCAGCCGGATGGTCTGTGTTCCCGCCTATTTGGTCTGCGAGGGTTTGGACCAGGGTGCTTTTGCCCGATTGCCTTGCCCCATTTAAAAAGACCACAGGGCTTACCTTCAAAGCATCCAAAAGCCGGGGGGTGATATATCGGGGAATGGTCTTCATGATAATTATTCAAATTTAAAGATAAACTTTAAATATTATAAGGTCAATCCTTAAATTTGATTTATTAACCTATATTGTACTGTTAATCAAATATTTGTATGATGTCGGTTACCCAAAAATTGATCTGAGTGGGAGGGGGGCAAATATCCCTTCCTTGAAATTTCCTGCCTGATTCCTGGTCAATGCACGGCAGGGGGCAGGATCTCCCCATTGAAATTGATCCCCTGCTTATTCAGGAAGTTTACGAAAAGTGAGGCGGTCCTGTTGGAGTTGATATGCAGCGAAAGGATTTCCAGGTTAGCAACATCCTGTGGTTTGATGAGGACATCCCAACTTCCGTTTTTGGCATTTTTCCACTGGTAATCGAATTTCCTGCTTAGAAACTGGATTCCGTTCTGGTACAGGTTGGAGGGAGGAATATATTCTTCCCCAAAATAGGGGAGGTCCGACTGGATGGAATCCCCTTCCACCCTGAGCTCATAGTCATCGGTCAGAACCCGCATCCTTCCCCGCATCGGGATGGCATACCCTGCCTTGAAAGAGAAGGTCTTCCCTGAGATGGCCGCCTGCAGGGAATTTTCCTGGTTCGGCCCCGGATAACCCGTTGGGTTCAGGGATTCCGGGGTACTGGTCCGAAATGCAATTCCTGCCAGGCAGGCTGAAATTATGATCCATGCCGTTTTCATGTTAATCCTTTTTATATTCCCTATCAGCTTTCCCAAAGATTTTGCCAATTTGGTTTTCAGGGGTTTCGACAAACCCTTCATTTTCAGTCATTATGATATCGGAGGGTTCCCCCGGGGAACAAGGAATTACCTGGTTCCAGCCTCCACGGGCCTTTGGGCTGCTTTGCCTATTTTTGACCGGAGGCCAGGATCGATGTTGCATACCACCAGGGGAATTGTGCTCAGGACAGTCAGGTATGGGGAATCCAGCCTGATCGCCACCCTTTTCACCGAACTTTTCGGGATTCAGTCCTATATGGTCAAGGGCGCCCGCTCCTCGAAATCAAAATCCGGAAAGGGCGCCCTTCTCCAGGCCGCCAATCAGCTGGAACTGGAGGTATACCACCGGGAAAACCACCATAGCCTGGAATATATTTCCGAAATGCGGGCCGGACATATCTATGGTACGCTCCGCGCCGATATGGTCCGGACCGGTATCGCCATCTATCTCACCGAACTTTTATACCGGGGCCTGAAACAACCCGAACCCCATCCCGGTCTTTACGCACTCACTTCACGGTGCCTTTTGTTCCTGGACCGGGAAGGAAGCCTGGTAGCCAATATCCCGGTCTATTATACCCTTCGGTTTGCCTCCCTGCTGGGATTTGGGATCGGAGGAAGGTCGGGAGCCTCCACCCCCTTTCTGGACCTCAGGGACGGCAATTTCGCGGCCGAGCCGCCCGCTCACCCCCAATGGCTGGACCAGGATCTGGGAGCGCTCGCCAGCGCACTAAACCTGGCCCCGGACCCGGAATCGGCTTCGGCCGTTGCCTTGAACGGTCCGGCCCGGATGAAACTCCTGGAGGGCTGCCTCGCCTTTCTGCAATGGCACCTGCCGGATTTCACCGGCCTGAATTCTCCAGCGGTGTTGCATGAACTGATGCGCTGAATCCTTCAGCGGATCGGGTAGAGATCCATCCTCCCTTTTCGGAGCACATAGAGCCTGTCCCGTTCCAGTCGGGCCATCAAAACATGATCAGGGTCAGGAATGGGGAGCTCCTTTTGCTCCAGGGTGCGGAGGTCATAACGGGTGAGCTTTCCGTCATGATAGAAAATCAGCTGGGAGTTGAACCATTGCAGGGAGCTGATCCCCGTGAAATGCAATTCGTTGCGGTATGTTCCGTAATAGTCAAACACGAAAATCCCCCTGGAGGAATCGCAGCAATAGACCATCCCACCCTGGTCCAGGATCAGGTTGGGCTGCGGAACCAGCCCCAGAACGGTGCGGAGGTCCACGGTTTCCAGAACGGAATTTCCATTCAGGTCAATTTTCTTGAGCTTGGCCTGCTGCTCGTCAAAGACCCAGATCCGGTTGTCGTTTGAGGCCGCAGCTGCGTCCGCCTTGAAAATGTTCAGAACTCTCAGGTCAATGGTGTTTTGGACCGAAAGGAATCGGTCCATCACCAGGATGGTCCCGAAATCCGGGTAGAAAAGCAAGGGCTGGAGCGGGTTGGCGGCATCCACAGATCCGAGGGCTCCATACCGGTAGTCCGAATAGGTGATCGTGGTATCGGTCCGGATATCGTATTTGATCAGTCCGCTGTCCTTCGTAATGAAATAAATATTGCCCAGGTTATCCGTGGTAAAGCCCACGGCCTGCACCGGGATGCTCTTCTCCGGGACCGGGTTTACGGACTGGGCGCGAGAGGGGAAGGCCAGAACGGTAAAAGCCAGGATCTGGAAAAGCCTAGGGATTGGCAACATGGGAGCCGGTATAGGTGAGCAATTGCAGGCTCTCCCCGTCGAAGACGGCGTAGGACCCCTGGTTCAGCCAGTCCCCGAGGTTGATATACCGGCTTCCCTCCCCCAGGGAGATATCCAGGGGCAGGTGGCGGTGGCCGTAAATGAAAAAATTGATCATTTTCTCCCGGAGGATCTCCCTGGAATGGAGGATCAGCCATTCCTTGTCTTCACCCAGAAATTTCTTCTGCGCTGTCATGTGCCGGCTTTTCCGGCTGAAAAAATTGGCAATTGCGATGCCCGTGCTGGGATGCAGCACGGCGAACAGCCAGCGGCAGAACCGGCTGCGGAAAAGTTTTTTCAGCAGCTTGTATCCATGGTCCCCGGGCCCCAGGCCATCCCCGTGGGCAACATAAAAGGATTTACCGGCGATCTGGTATTCCACCGGGTCGGAGCATACCGGGATCCGGAGTTCCTGTTCGAAGTATCCATCCATCCACATGTCATGGTTTCCCGTGAAAACGATGATCCGGATCCCCTGGTCCCGCAGGGAAGCCAGCATGCCCAGGATGCGGGTATAACCCTTGGGAATGACTTTTTTGTACTCGAACCAGAAATCGAAAAGGTCGCCTACCAGAAAGATGATGGCAGCATCCGAAGCAATCTCCCCGAGCCAGGACACGATCCTCTTTTCCCTTTCCAGGCTCGATTGGGGGTCAGGGGCGCCCAGATGGAAATCAGAAGCAAAATAGACCTTCTTTCCGGCATGAAGCTCCATAACCAATTTTGTAGGTCCCTGTTCCAAACCAGTCACAATTGCTGGTGGTCCATCAGCATAACATAAACCTCTGCCGGGCCGTGGACGCCCACCACCAGGGTCTTTTCGATGTCAGCGGTCCGGCTTGGGCCGGTCTGAAGGGAGATCATGGAAGGAAGCGATCCGCTGTATTTCTCCCGGACCAGCCGGAGGCCGTCCCGGATATCCCAGACCAGCTGGTTGAGATAGGCGACCACGATATGGACCGGAGGAAAAATGGAACCGGTCCTTCCGGAGGGAAGGGAAGAACTCACCACTACGCTACCGGTCCTGGCGATCAGGCATTCACAGGTGGTAATGGCGGCATCGCAGGTATTGATGGAGGCAGGATCGGAAAGAAAGGGAAGCTCGTAGGATTGCAGGACATGCATCAGCTCCAGCTCCGGACAGGCCACCTGATTCCAGCTCCGGGCCTGGCATAGCCCGCGGAGGTTTTCCCCCAGCTCGGCGTCCGTGGCGCAGAATATGAATTTCCCCAGCAATTTGGTGAATTGCTGGGCGAAACAAATGTCCAGGGATTGGTCCTGGGGTTGGAACAGCGGCTGGTTTCCCTCAGCCTGGGGGAAGGGAAGCTGAACCGGCTGGCTCAGCGCATGACGCACCCGCCTGAGTATGTTTTCCTTGGCCGGGGATACCTTCATGCGGTTCAGGGTTGTGGAGGAATTCTGAACAGTTCCGAGGGCTGCACGTTGTCATCGGAGGGAGCGATTTCCATCACCGGAACATGAGCCTTCTCCTCGTAAGGCCTTTTGCCGATCAGCCTTTCCAGGTCCGCCTGATACAGCACTTCCTTTTTCAGCAGCTCCTGGGCCAGGATCCGGACCTTGTCCAGCTTGCGGGACAACAGTTCCTTGGTCCTTTCATATGCCCCCTGGATGAGCTTGCGCACTTCTTCATCGATCATCCGGGAAGTCTCTTCGGAATAGGGCTTATTGAAGGTATAGTCGTTCTGGGGATCGTAAAAGGAGATGTTGCCCACTTTCACATTCATGCCATACACCGTAACCATGGCATAGGCCATTTTAGTGATCATCTGGAGGTCATTCTGGGCCCCGGTGGAGATCTTATGGAATACGATATCCTCGGAAGCCCGGCCTCCCAGAGTCATGCAGATATCGTCCATCAGCTGGTCGGTGTTATACAGGTATTGCTCTTTGGGAAGGTACTGGGCGTAACCAAGGGCAGCGATTCCGCGGGGCACGATAGTTACCTTGACCAGGGGATTGGCATGTTCCAGAAACCAGCCGCAGACCGCATGGCCCGCCTCATGGTAGGCGATAATTTCCTTTTCCTCGGGGGAAATGA
>DATKSX010000238.1:0-4748 GCA_035531415.1 Chitinophagaceae bacterium | reverse complement strand
TCCGCTGGTCCTTCTGGACGGGGTCCCGGTCTTTGACATGAACAAGATCGTGGCTGAGGATCCCCTCAAGGTCCAGAGACTGGATATTGTGGCAGACCGGTATTATTATGGTCCGGTCACCGCAGAAGGAATCGTTTCTTTCACCACGTACCATGGGGACCTCAGCGGGTTCCAGTTGAGCCCTTTCTCCCTGGAAAAGGATTATAACGGGCTTGAGGTGCCCTTAAAGTTTCCCTCCCCGGATTACGGCGATTCTGTCCTTAGGGCCAGTCCCGTTCCGGATTTCCGGACCCTGCTTTACTGGAACCCGTCTTACCGGACCGATGCCCGGGGGGCCGGTAACTTGAGTTTTTATACTTCAGATTTCTCCGGGGAGTACCTGGTGGTGATCAACGGGGTCAGCGGGACCGGTCTGACCGGAAGCACTTCCTTCAGCTTCGCCGTGGAGCAGGGGGAAACCCCCTGAAAGAGGGCCGAATATTTCCCCTCCGGGTTCCGGGAGGGCATTTATAGACCGGAATTTCCCCCCTAATCTCTTTTTTTATTGCATTGGATTGATAACCAATCTATTGTATTTAAAAATTGAATTCTTTATAATTAATCAATTCCCATTATGTTTAATTGAATTAGGTTTTGCCAGAATATATTCAACGCGCCGTCCCTTTGCTTTCACCTTCCCTGGAAGATCCGGGGTTTTCCCCGGTACCCGTCCTTTAGATTTCGAATCCTTAATTTATAATATTATTATAATAAATGTTTTATACATTATAATTTATCGCATAATTATATTATAATATTTAAAATATTCCCCTTTCCCCTCCAAACCTCGGGGATGGGAGGGCGATCCCCCCGGTAGGCTAAACAGAAATAGGTTTGCATAAAAAATAATCTAATAAGCAATGAATTTTAATTTTTTATATTACTTTTGGAATCTTAAACCTGCCCTAAATATGAGAAAAGCTGATTTAATTACCAACATCGCAGAAAAAACCGGCATTCCAAAAGTGGACGTTTTGGTGACGCTCGAAGCGATGTTCAAGGAGATCAAGGAATCTCTTGCAAAAGGGGAAAACATATATATCCGCGGATTTGGCAGCTTCATTACGAAAAAAAGGGCAGCCAAAATCGGCCGCAATATCAAAAAGAATGTGGCTGTGGAGATCCCGGAACATTTCATCCCGGCCTTCAAGCCCTCCAAGGAGTTTGTCCACGAAGTGAAGAAGCTCAAAACTTCCTAACTTCGCGGGTAATCCCACTCCAGGTGCTGAAATCCCAGCTCTTACTGATTCTCTTTGCTTTGGTCCTGCTGTCCGGGCTCTATCTTTTTGGCAGGACGACCCATCCCGGGACGGCCCCGGCGGGTCCTTCTCCCGCAGGGACCCAGGCAGCCCCTGCTGATTTCACTCAGATCCTCGCAAGCGCCAAAAACCGGCTTACCCCTGCAACCCTTCTGGAAATCAACTCTCTGGAAAGCGGAATCATCCGGGGCGACCTGAAGACCGAGCGAATCGGCCTTTTTTCCCGGCTGTATTCCATTTGGGACAGTCTTGCCCAAATTCCCATTGCAGCCCATTACGCCGGGAAGGCTGCTGAGTTGGAAAATTCCGTAAAATCATTGACCTTTGCAGCCAATTTATTCCTGACCGACCTGCAGCACCAGGAGAATCCTTCTCTCAGGATATGGGAAGCCGGTCAGGCCAATACCCTGCTCAGGCAGGACAGTTCCCTGAATCCCGGTAATGATACCATTGCGGTAAGCCTGGCGGATTCCTATGTGGAAGCCGGGGACGTAATGAATGGGGTAAAGCGGTTGCTGGATATTACCAGCAGGGATCCGGATAACCTACAGGCCAACCTGCTTTTGGGTAGGCTTTCGGTGATGTCCGGGCAGTTCGACAAGGCAGTGGACCGGCTTCAGGGTGTCGTGAATAAATATCCCGATAACACAGAAGCACTTTATTTCCTTGCCGAAGCGTACAAGGGGAAGGGGGACAAAGCCCGCGCGATCCGGCTTTTCAACCAATGCAAATTGCTGGTGAACGATACCAGCTTCAGCAGGCAGATTGACGATTATATCCGGTCTTTTGAAAACACGCCATAAAATCATTGAACATATTTAAAAACAATTTCAGGTATGCCTTGCGGTAGAAAAAGAAAAAGACATAAAATTGCAACGCACAAGCGAAAGAAAAGATTGAGAAAAAACCGTCATAAGAAGAACAAGAAGTAACAATCCCTTTTTTCTGCCTTTTAGCCAGGAGATCCATCCTGAGGAAATGGAAAGCATGATCCTCCGAAATATCCCCTGGCCTTGATTCTACCAGCTATCTCCGCTGCCGGGCATGCAGCAAGTGCACCTGATGCATCTGTGGAATAAAAACGAATGCCCTTGAACAAGGAACTGATCATCAATTCGGCACAGGAAGGGGTCGAAATCGCCCTTCTTGAAGACCGCAGGCTCGTTGAGCTTCATCATGAATCGGGCAATACCCGCTTCGGGGTCGGGGATATCCACCTGGGGAAGGTCAAAAAGCTGATCCCCGGCCTGAACGCCGCCTTCGTCGACGTAGGATTCGAAAAGGACGCCTTCCTGCATTACACGGACCTCAGCCCCTATATCCGATCCCTGCTCAAATTCACCCATTTTTCGATTAACGCCAAGGAGGACCTGGACTTCGGGAAGTTCCATCCCGAGCAAGAGATCGTCAAGACGGGCAAAATCACCGATGTGCTCAATGGCAGGCCCAATATCCTGGTCCAGATCCTCAAGGAGCCCATTTCCTCCAAAGGACCCCGGTTGAGCTGTGAAATCTCCCTTCCGGGCCGGTTCATCGTGATCACCCCCTTCAATAACATCGTGGCCGTTTCCAAGAAGATCCATTCGGCTGAAGAGCGTAAAAGGCTCCAGAAGATCGTGGAGGCCATCAAGCCGAACAATTTCGGGGTAATCGTGCGTACGGCAGCAGAGGGTAAGAAGACCGCGGAGCTCCATGACGACATGAAGGATCTGGTGGAGATGTGGAAGCAAATCCAGCATAACCTGCGGGGGGCTGTGGCGCCGGCCAAGATCCTCAGCGAAAAGACCAAGACCACGAGCATCCTGCGGGACCTGCTCAACGAGAGCTTCAACCGCGTCGTGGTCAACGATAAGACTTTATTCACAGACACCCGAACCTATATCCAGAAGATCGCGCCGGAAAAGCAGGATATCGTCTCCCTATACCATAACGGCGTTCCGATCTTCGATCATTTCGGGATCACCAAGCAGGTGAAAGCCGCCTTCGGAAAGACCGTAAACCTCGATAGCGGGGTATATCTGGTCATCGAGGCCACGGAAGCCCTCCATGTCATCGATGTGAACAGCGGGTACAAAAGTACCAGCAGCAACCAGGAGCATAACGCCATGGCCACGAATATCGAAGCGGCCGCCGAAATCGCCCGCCAGTTGCGCCTCAGGGACCTGGGAGGCATCATCATCATCGATTTCATCGATATGAAGCTGCCGGAGAACAAGAAAGCGGTGGTGGACGCCATGGAAAAACATATGGCAACGGACCGGGCCAAGCATACGATCCTGCCCATTTCCAAGTTCGGGCTGATGCAAATCACCCGCCAGCGGGTCCGCCCCGAGATCAACATATCGACCACGGAGGAATGCCCGGCCTGCCATGGCACCGGAAAGATCGGCTCCTCCATGCTGATCACCGATGAGATCGAGAAGAACCTGCAATACCTGATCCGGCACAACCATACCGGCCTGATCATTCAACTGCATCCTATCCTCCATGCCTTTCTGACCAAGGGGCTCATTTCCCAGCAATGGAAATGGTTCTTCCGGTTCAGGAAATGGATCTCCCTGGTGCCCGACAACAACTGCCACCTGGTCGAATACCATTTTTCAGATAAGCGCAACGGGGAAATCAAGCTCTAGCTGGTGCCCTTTTTTTCCCATTTCTTCCGCAATGCCGCTGCCGGCCTGATCGCCGCCTGTTGCCTGGGCCCTGCATCCGGTCTGGAGGCCCAATCCATCCCGGTTTCCCATGCATTTAAAACAGCCGAAGCCCGGGGCACCCGGTCCCAGACCGGCCTGCCCGGGAAAAATTATTGGCAAAATCAGGCATCCTATGATATCCGGCTCAGGGTTCATCCCCCGGACCGGCTCATCACCGGGACCGAAAGGATTGTCTATCGGAACCTCAGCCCGGATACCCTCAGGGAGATTCACCTGAAGCTGATCCAGAATGCGCACCGTCCCGGGGCCCACAGGGACCAACCGGTGGACAGCGGATATTTCAACCAGGGCTTCCACCTGCACTCCCTCACCCTGGGGAAAACTGGTATTGATCCTGCCCGCCTGGTCACCGCACCGGGCCATAACAGGACCTGGGAGATCCTGCCCCTTTCCAATCCCCTGGCACCAGGCGACAGCATCTTGCTTGGGATCTCCTGGGACTATACCCTGAGTGATTCCAAGACCACCGAGCCCCGGGATGGGGTGGTGGATTCCACCACCTTCTTTCTCGCATATTTTTATCCCCGGGTGGATGTCTATGACGATGTGGAAGGTTGGAACGGGCAGGATTTTACCGAGCTCCAGGAATTTTACAATGATTTTTCTTCCTACCGGGTTTCGGTCACCGTCCCGGATTCCTATATCGTTTGGGCCACCGGCAATTTGTTGGACCGCAGGATCACCGGTTTGCTCGCCGGCCTCCAGGCCGACGGCAGCATCCACCGGATCATGGATC
>DATKSX010000237.1:0-4983 GCA_035531415.1 Chitinophagaceae bacterium | reverse complement strand
AGCTCAGGGTCTCCAGGGCGATGGTCTCTTTCAGATCCAGGGGAGTCTGGGTGAGCTCCTTCCCTCCGAGGCCTGAACCGTCGTTCATCCAAATGGCCCGGGCACCCAGGTTTTTAGCCAGCATCACATCGGTGATCCGGTCCCCAACCACATAGGAACGGGTCATGTCATATGCTCCCTGGAGGTACCCTTTCAGGGCTGCCGTTCCGGGTTTCCGCCCCGGGGAAGGATTTGCGGCCAGGCTGGTATCGATGAATTCGGCGGAAAAAATCACCCCTTCGTTCCTCAGAGCCTTCAGGAAAAAATCATGCACCGGCTGGAATTTGGACCAGGGAAAGGCATCAGTGCCCAGGCCATCCTGATTGGTCACGAGGACCAGTTCAAAATCAAGTTCGGTCGCGATCCGGGAAAGGAAATGGAAAACACCTGGGTAGAACTCCAGCTTTTCCAGGCTGTCCACCTGGAAATCTCCGGGTTCCCGGATCAGGGTCCCGTCCCGGTCGATGAAAAGTACCTTCTTCATTCCTGAAATTTTTTAAGGCCCTCCAGCAGAATCCTGTTTTCTTCCGGGGTGCCTACCGTGATCCGCAGACATCCTTCGCAAAGTTCCACCCTGGATCGGTCCCTTACGATGATCCCCAATCCGACCAGAAACCGGTAGATCCCCTTTGGGTTGGTAACCCGGACCAGGAGGAAATTCGCCTCACTGGGAAATATCTTCAGGACAGAGGGGATTTCCTCCAGGGCCATTTTCAGCTGTTCCCTTTCCTGCACGATCATCCGGGTCCGTTCATTGACCAGGCTGATCTGGTCCAGGGCCTGCAGGGCGAGTTCCTGGGAAGCCTGGCCGATATTATAGGGAGGCTTGATCTTCGAAAGGATCCCGGTCAGCGCCGGGCTGGCGAAGGCCATGCCGATCCGCAGGGCCGCAAGTCCCCAGGCCTTGGAAAGGGTTTGGAGGACCACCAGGTTGGGATACTCCTTCAGTTCCTGGATAAAGGATTTCTGCCGGGCGAAATTAATATAAGCTTCATCCACCACGACCAGTCCGGGAAAGCTGCCCAGGATGATTTCCACTTCATGGCGGCTCAGTGAATTTCCAGTCGGGTTATTCGGAGAGCAGAGGAAAATGATCTTGGTATGGTCATTCAAGGCCCGGCCGATAGCCGCCAAATCCAGCTGAAAAGCGGAATCCAGGCAGGCCTTCCTCACCCCGATGTCATTGATATGGGCGCAAACTTCATACATTCCATAGGTGGGAGGGCAAACCAGGATATTATCCACTCCTGGGTTGCAACAGGCCCGAATCAGCAGATCGATGCATTCATCGCTGCCGTTTCCCAGGAAGATCCGTTCCACGGGCACTCCCTTGATCTGGCAAATCTTTTCCTTAAGCAGGGCCTGGCCGGGATCAGGATACCGGTTGTAATTGGAAGGAAGCGGGGACCCGAAGCTGTTTTCATTGGCATCCAGGAACACTTTTGCATTACCCTGGAATTCATCCCGGGCCGAGGAATAGGGCACCAGCTGCCGGATGTTTTCACGCAGAATCCGGTCCAGATCAAAACTTTCCGTTTGGCTTGTGGGGCTGTTCATAGTGATCCTTTATCTTTCCCTTCCGGCTCCTGCTTGCTTCCCCGAAGCCGGATTTCCACCGACCGGCGATGGGCCTCCAGTCCTTCGGCTTCAGCCATGGCTTCCACCGTTGGGCCAATATTTTCCAGCCCTTCCCGGCTGAGCTTTTGAAGGGTGATCCTTTTCACAAAACTGTCCACGGATACCCCGCTAAATACCCTGGCCTGCCCGTTCGTGGGAAGGGTATGGTTGGTTCCGGAGGCATAATCCCCAGCGCTTTCGGGGGAATAGTTCCCCAGAAATATGGACCCGGCATGGTCGATCCGGATTGCGATCTGTTCGTCCGATGCACAGCTGATGATCAGGTGTTCCGGAGCATAGGCATTAACCAGTTCAATGGCCGTCTCGGCGTCCTTCACCAGGATCACCATGCTGTTTTCCAGGGCCCGGGCCGCAACAGCCGCCCGGGGAAGGTCCTTCAGTTGTTCCTCCAGGGAAATCTGGGTCCTTCGGGCCAATTCCGGGTCCCAGGTGACCAGCAGGACCTGGCTGTCCGATCCATGCTCCGCCTGGGCCAAAAGGTCAGCCGCCACAAATTCGGGGACCGCTGTATCATCGGCAAGAACCGCAACTTCCGAAGGTCCGGCCTGAATATCGATGGCCGTTCCGGAAATATGCACCAGCTTCTTGGCACAGGAAACATATTGATTTCCGGGGCCGAAGATTTTCTCGACCATGGGGATGGTGGAGGTCCCGAAAGCCATGGCTCCGATGGCCTGGATGCCGCCAACCCGGAATATGTGATGGATCCCCACCAGCTCCGCGGTATAGAGGATCGCAGGATGGATGGCTCCCTGCGGTCCCGGAGGGGTGCACAACACGATTTCCCTGCATCCCGCGAGCTTGGCAGGGATGCCCAGCATCAGCAGGGTGGAAAAAAGGGGAGCCGATCCTCCGGGGATATACAGCCCCACCCTTTCTATCGGGGCATACCGGTGCCAACAGACCACGCCGGGCATGGTTTCCACCCTCCCCACGGTATCCAGCTGGTGTCTGTGAAAGATCCGGATATTAAGGGCAGCCTGGCCGATGGCCAGTTTGAGCCGTTCTTCCAGTTGCTGGCCAGCTTTGCGAATCTCGTCGGTTCCCACGGCAAATTCCTCCAGGTGGATGCCGTCGAACTGGAGGGTGTATTTGGTTAGGGCAGCATCTCCGTTGAGCTTGATATCGGCCAGGATCTCAGCGACCTGCCTTTCCAGCAGCGTCTGATCCAATTTGGGCCTTTTCAATATTTCCGGCCATTGGTTTTTGGCAGGGTATTGGATCCACTTCATGTCCATTCTCCTTTTTATTCCATCGGCCCGGAGGCGTCAGATGATCATTTTTTCAATGGGGACCACCAGGATTCCCTGGGCTCCGCAGGCCTTCAGATTTTCAATAATTTCCCAGAAATCATCTTCATTGACAACAGAATGTACCGAACTCCAGCCCTTTTCTGCCAGGGGAAGCACCGTAGGGCTCTTCATCCCCGGCAACAGTCGGACGATCTCCCCGAGCCGTTCATTGGGAGCGTTCAGCAGGATATATTTGTTATGCCTGGCCCGTTTGACGGATTTGATCCTGAAGAGCAACTTCTGGAGGATGGCATCCTGGTCCGGGCCTAGGGATTTACCGGAAATCAGGACGGCTTCGGATTCCAGCACCGTCTCCACCTCTCTCAGTCCGTTCATGAAAAGGGTCGAGCCGCTGCTCACCAGGTCACAAATGGCGTCAGCCAGGCCAATCCCCGGGGCAATTTCCACCGATCCGCTGATCTCGTGGATTTCCGCCTTGATATGGTGCTTTTCCAGGAACCTTGAAACCAGAACCGGGTAGCTTGTGGCGATCCTGAGTCCGGAAAGGTCAGAAAGACCCTGGTATGGGTTGGAACGGCTTACCGCCAGGGACAGCCGGCATCGGCCAAATCCCAGCCTTTCCTGGACCCGGACCTCTTTGCCTCGTTCCAACACCACATTTTCGCCTACCAGGCCCGCATCCGCGACCCCGTCTTCCACATATTGCGGAATGTCATCATCCCGAAGAAAATAAACTTCCAGGGGGAAATTGGAGGCTTCTGTCCGGAGTTTGTTCACCCCGTTGTTGAAATCGATCCCGCATTCCCGTAACAACCGGACGGAATCCTCATGCAGTCTTCCTGCTTTTTGTATGGCTATCTTCAGTACCATCATTTTGTTTTATGGCATGCCCCATCCTCCAGAACCTCCTTAAAATAAAAAAGGCTAACCCTTGGGTAAGCCTTTGACGGAATTTATGCATTTTTACATGGCATCATCCCTGCTTACCAGCAAGTAAGGGAGCATGATGATGGTTATGTAAGGTATTTTTCATGATCAGGCGGCCCTGTTCGGGCAGGTGCAAAAATACATATAATTTCAAAACCACATGACAATTTTCCATTATGATTTGAATTGGAGATGCCTCAGGCCCTGGGCTGCTGCCCTGATATTGTTTTTGGGGATTTCGGCCCAGGGCTGCAAAAAGGGAGCCATTACCACGGGCCCGCCAAACCAGCAGGATACGACCCCGGTGGTTTCCTCCAATCCAGATACCACGGGTTATGTACTGACCTGGAGCGATGAATTCAATTACAATGGTCCTCCGGACCCCAGTAAGTGGGAATATGATATCGGTAATGGTTCCAACGGATGGGGTAACCAGGAATTGGAATATTATACCTCCAGCCCGACCAATGCCTGGGTGGCAAACGGTTATCTTACCATTGAGGCAAAAAAGGAAAACATCGCCGGTTTCAAATACAGTTCAGCCCGGTTGGTGAGCCGCACCAAGGCCCAATGGAAATATGGTAAGTTGGTGGTCAGGGCCCGGATCCCCTCGGGAAAGGGGACCTGGCCGGCCATTTGGATGCTGGGTGCGGAGCAGCCCCTTTCCTGGCCGGCAGACGGCGAGATCGATATTATGGAAGAGGTTGGATTTCAAGCCAATATAATCCACGGGTCCATTCATACCACCACGACCGAAAGCGGGTCTCCGGCGACCAGTTCCATTCCGGTCCCGACCGCGCAGGATTCCTTCCATCTCTATTCCATTGTATGGACGCCCCAGTTGATCAATATATATACCGATTCCACCAAGCTGCTGACTTATTTTAACCAGGGACAGGGATTGACCCAGTGGCCCTTTGACAGTGCGTGTTATTTACTGCTCAATATCGCGGTAGGAGGTTCCTGGGGTGGCCAGCAGGGGGTAGATACTTCCGCTTTCCCCACCGATATGGTGATCGATTATGTCAGGGTCTACCAAAAACCCGATTGACCCTGGAAGGGATTGGTCTTGGAGCTTTTGGATTTTAATGGTAAATTTGGGGTGGCAAGTCTTATACGACCAGCT
>DATKSX010000236.1:0-2885 GCA_035531415.1 Chitinophagaceae bacterium | reverse complement strand
TATCCAGGATCCAGCTCATCTCCCTTTCCCCGGTGCCATAATCCGGCGCCGGGACATCCACCCCGGGGCCGATGAAATTCTTTTTCACCAATTCGGCAGTATACCTCCGGGTGATTTTTTCCAGCTCATAGGCTGTGTATTTGCGGGGGTTAATACGGATTCCGCCTTTCGCCCCTCCGAAGGGCACATTGACGATGGCGCATTTATAGGTCATCAGGGCCGCCAGGGCCATAATCTCGTCCTGGTTGACTTCTTCCGAAAATCGGATCCCCCCCTTACAGGGAAGCTTGTGATGGGAATGCTGAACCCGGTAGGCTTCGATCACCTCCACTTCCTCACCGATCTTGACCGGGAACCGCATCCGGTACACCGAGTTGCAGGCCTTGATTTGTTCCAGCACCCCGTTCTCCCATTTGGTGAAGCGGGCAGCCTTGTCGAAACTGATCTCCACATTCCGGAAGAAACTGTAGTGTTTTTGTTTGCCTTGAGTGGCCATATCTTAATCTTAAGGATTAACCATTGTGGCGTTGTTCTGCTTTTCCAACTTGCTGACCCTTCGTTCCATCCCGACCAGGAATAGCACGATACCGATGAAAATGACTACAAGGACCGCCACCACCACATAGATCTTTCCGTTGCGGTGCATCAGGTCGTCCATCTGGGGGCCCGTCTCCTGGGCATACCCGGAGACCAGACCGGTCACCACCAGCAGGAACGAAGCCAGGAAAATTTTAAGGGACCTATTCATGGAGTAATTGTTTGAGTTCGAGTTGACGGATCCGGATCCGGAGCTGGAGCATCCAGACTCCAAGCAGGGTCCAACCTCCCCAGGCCGTATAGAGTACCTTTCGGATATCGTTATCCGTATCATAGACATTGAAACCAGGGTTGCCCCCGTTTCCCGGGTGCAGGCTGTCGGTCAGCCTCGGGATGACGATCAGGAAGGGAACCAGAAGGACAAAGGCGAAAATGTTATAGACCGCTGATACTTTCGCCCGCCGGTCCCAGTCCGGAATGGAATTGCGCAGGACCACATAGGCCACATAAATCAGCCATCCGACCAGGGCGCACAGTTCCTTGGGATCATTGCTCCAGTATTCCCCCCAGGTATTCTTGGCCCAGATGGATCCGGTGACCAGGCCCAGGGTACCGAAAAGCAGCCCCACATTGGCCGCTTCATTGGAAACCAGGTCATAACGGCGGACCGTGGGATGGGCCAGGTACCGGATGGCATTGACCAGGGATACGATGAAAAGGACCATCATGGCCATCCACATGGATACATGAAAATAGATGTTGCGGATGGTTTCGTGAAGGATATCCAGGGCGGGGACCGGCATCAACATTCCCCCGATGACGGTATAAAACAACAGCAGCACACAGAGGATCTTCCACCAGTGTTGTTTCATGGAAACAGCGATTAAAGTGCTGGAAATGACCACGCAAACGTACAGGAATTTCAGGACAATGCAATGCGGGAAGCGATTTTAGACAACCGTCACCAACGGCATTTCAAAGGTGAAAATCCTGCAAGAAATCCACCTCAAACTTGAATCCTGTCAATTCTTCCACAGAAAGGGAAAAAGTATCAGGGAAAGGACGACGGAAAGCAGATCGAGAGCTGCAAGAAGCATAACCATCCTCCAGAGTCCAGGCGTATAGCCCATCGAAAATGCTGCGTTGCTGAGCCGCACCAGGATCATAAGCGTTGGGATCACGATCGGAAATCCCATGATCGCGATGATGGCGGCATTCTGTCCTGCCCTTGCCGCGATCGCTGCCAGCATGGTGAACACCAGGGCCAGGCTGATCCCCGCCAGGCAAACCAGCCCGGTGAACAACAGGGGGTTGGTCAGGGGGTTGCCCAGAAATCCAATATACAGGGCCATGCTCACCAGGCTCATGGCTACCAGGAGCATCACATTATATATCAGCTTCGATACGATGAAGATCCTGGGACTGGTGATGGATTGATAATAAAGCATCCGGGCTGGGCTGTCCTGCAGGAAACTTTTGGCGATGGTATTCACCGTGATGAACAGCTGGATCACCCAGAAAAGGGCGTTCCAGACCCGCGGCTCCGGTTCCCGGACGGCAACGTATATGACGAAAATGGTCGATCCGACATAGAGCAGGATACCGTAAAAAGCATATTTCTGCCGCCATTCCAGCAGGAGATCCTTTCTGATGAGCGCTGTGATTTGTTCCAGGGTACCGATGCAGGCAAAAGTACTACTCGCCTCCGACCTGCCACACTCCTTCGAAATTCAGGAAAGGGGAATCCGGGGGAGCAGCCCCCTTCTCCCTGCGGGTTCGATGAGGATCGCCAGCACCACACCCAGGATGGTAATTTGCATCCGGGGAGTTACAACCAGGGGCCGGTAGGAGGGATTTTCCGGATGCAGGACCAGGACACGGCTGGTCCGGACCAGCCGTCGGACCAGCCGCTCCCCTTCCAGGTCTGCCAGAACGATATCCCCGTTTGTGGGCCGGAGGGACCGGTCCAGGACCAGTAGGGCACCGTCCGGGATATGAGCCTGGCTCATGCTGTCCCCGGTCACCTGATGATAAAAGGTAGTGGAAGGATTTCGGACCATGGCGGAGGGAAAATCCCGGGCCATGTCCAGAAGGGGAAAAAGAGGGGATTGGGAAGAATCTGGGGCCATCCTGGAAAATTGTGGAAGATAAATATACTAATATTATTAGTACAATTAAACTAAATTTTTTGGTACAGTTTCCTGGATCACGGGCCCTCCGTATTTATGAGACCGGCCCTGGACCAGTCCCGGGAGGATCAGGCCAACCCTGCCCCGGGCAATCCGGGCAGGTCCGGTTCTGAAGGAAATAATCAAAAAAAGGATCAAATTGAGCCACTACCCTATTTT
>DATKSX010000235.1:0-6828 GCA_035531415.1 Chitinophagaceae bacterium | reverse complement strand
GGGATTCGTTGCAGACCGCCATGGGATTGAAGCTGCCCGGGAAATAGCCCGCAGGATAGAATTTAACTGGCAGGAAGACAGGAATCTGGATGGATTTGCCCTGGGCGCCACCTGAGTCACCCCGTCTAAGGGTGATCTTTTGGAAACAGGGGAGTTGATTGGCCCGGGGTCCGGACCCGGATCATCCTTTGGAATCTGGCATTCCCGTTCGGGGTTTATAGCATACCAGGACAATGCCACTTTTAAACACACGGCTTTGAATCAACTCAAGCTTTACCCTCTTTTGAATCCCCCTGAAAATCGGTGTGCCTTCCCCAAGGGCAATCGGATTGATCTGGAACTGGTATTCATCGATCAACCCATGGTCCGTCAATTGGGAAAGGATCGAACCGCTTCCTAGGATCGTCAGGTCTTTCCCGCCTCCCTGTTTCATTTTTTTTGCCCAGTCTGCCGGGTTTTCATGGACCAGGGTTGTACCGATCCAATCCACCTGTTTTAGGCTCCTGGAAAAAACGACCTTTTCTGCATTGTTCATCCCCCGGATGATCCTGGGGTCATTTTGGATTGCATCCGGACTGGTCCAGTAATCCTGCATCAGGGTGTAGGTCCGTCTTCCGAACAGCAGGATATTATCCTTCTCAAGGATCTGTATCGAATATTGTTCTTCTTCAGGACCGTGGATATTCCAGCTGATATCGTGATTCAGGCCTTCAAAAAATCCGTCAACGGATAGGAATTCAAAAGCGGTAATTTTCATCACTGGATATGTTTTAATGCGACATTAGGAGTTGGGCAGGATAAGTCCCTGGTATGAATTGCAGGATAAATTTAAAAATTAACCCTGAGAATTCCCCTTTGAAATCCCTGAAATGAGCCTCCCATCCGTTTGCCGGCATGCCTCCCATGCGAATAAAATATTTTTACCAGGTTTCCCATTTTCCAAATGAAGCCTTAACTTTGCCCCCGAAACAGATCAGTGTAACCATGGACGCAGGTTCGAGTAGAATCCAATTGATCCATCTCCTCTTCTGACGGGCCGGCTTTGCCTCCCCTTCCCAGAGGTAAAGCAATGGCCATGCTTCTAAATAACCCAAACATTTCTGTATCCGGGCAACTGCCGACCACTTCCCTTGGTCAGATCGTCCTTTATCCATCAGGTAGAACCCGGAACCTTTTGCCGGAATGGGTCCTAGCAGGGTCAGACCTTTCAGTACAGGCCTTCCCCAGGATCCCTCCTTCATCGGTGCCCTAGTTCTGGATTTTGTTACGGGCCATTTTTTCCATAGTATGATCATTTCCCGCCGGAAACAATGGCCCCTTCCTGATCCCTGCAGGAATCAGGAAAACCGGAAATACCCGGCAAATTTGCCAAACCATCCCTGTTAAATCCTTCAGGCCGCAAGCCGGCAAATGAAAAAAAAGGAGGGTATGCCATGAATACCATTAATCTCAAGGAACAGGTCAAAGATAAAATAGTCATTCATAAGACGGTCCCGGTCAATCACCTCCTTCAACTGGTTTCCTCAGCTGATGCAGAAGGGGTCTTCCATGCCCTGGAAAGCCGGGCTACCGGCCTGGATCCGGAAGAAGCAGCAGAAAGGATGGAACGGTGGGGGCCGAACGAAATCGTGCATGAAAAGGCACCACCCTGGTATATCCAGTTCCTCCAGGCTTTCGTCAATCCCTTTATAGCCGTCCTGATCCTTATTGCCGTTATCTCCTTCATCATGGATGTGACGATGGCTCCTCCCGGAGAGGCCGACTACAAGACGGTCATCGTGGTGGGAATCATGGTGATGTTGAGCACCCTGCTTCGGTTCTGGCAGGAATTCAGCAGCAACAGGGCCGCCGAACAGCTCAAAAGCATGGTCAAGACGACTGCCACGGTGCAGCGGCGGGGCGCCCCGAAAGCCGAAATCGATATCCGCCAGCTGGTGCCCGGGGATATGGTCTTTCTCAGCGCAGGGGACATGATTCCCGGGGATTGCAGGATCCTCCAGTCCAAGGACCTTTTTATTACCCAGTCCATGCTTACGGGGGAGTCCCTCCCGGTGGAGAAAAGAGACATTGCAATCCCCGGGGCCGGTGCCAGGCCTGCCCTGGAGCTGGAGAACATCTGCTTCATGGGCACCAATGTGGTCAGCGGCACGGCAGTGGTCATCGTGGCCCAGACCGGCAGCCAGACCTATCTCGGATCTATTGGCAAAGCCATCACAGGAAAACATCCGGAAACCAGTTTTGACAAGGGGATTAACAAGGTCAGCTGGCTTTTGATCAGGTACATGATGGTCATGGCACCGCTGGTCTTTTTTATCAACGGATTTACCAAAGGCGACTGGGTCCAGGCCTTTCTTTTCGGGATATCCATCGCGGTGGGCCTGACTCCGGAGATGCTGCCGATGATCGTGACGGCCAACCTGGCCAAGGGAGCGGTCAATATGAGCAAGCGCAAAGTGATCGTCAAGAGGCTGAACTCCATCCAGAACATTGGGGCCATGGACATTCTCTGCACAGACAAAACCGGGACCCTGACCATGGATAAAATCGTCCTGGAACGGCACCTGAATGTTTATGGAGAATCAGATGACGAGGTGCTCAAATGGTCATACATGAACAGCTATCACCAAACCGGTCTGAGAAACCTGCTGGACCTGGCCATCCTGGAGCATGTGGACCTCCATGATTACCTTAAGGTGGAGGAACATTTCAGAAAAATCGATGAGATTCCTTTCGATTTCCAGCGGCGCAGGATGAGCGTCATCCTGGAAGAAAAGAACGGAAAGCACCTGCTGATCTGCAAGGGCGCCGTTGAGGAGGTATTGGGTATCTGCTCCGATGCCTTCGACCCTGGAGAGGACCGTCAGCTTCACATTGAAAACGACAAGATCGTCCCGATTGATGATGAAATGAGGAAGACTGTGCTGGAAACCTCCAGAAAGCTGAACGAAGAAGGCCTGAGGGTCCTTTTGGTTGCGATCAAGGAGTATGATGAAAGGCCGCTGACCTATTCCGTGGCCGATGAGCATAACCTGGTCCTGACGGGATTCATCGGGTTCCTGGATCCTGCAAAACCTTCTGCCAGGCCCGCAATCGGCGCCCTGCAGAAACTTGGGGTGGGGATCAAGGTCCTGACCGGGGACAATGAGATCGTAACCAAAAAAATCTGCGGGGATGTGGGGATCCCGGTGAACCATATCCTTCTGGGCAACCAGCTCGATGAAATGACCGACGGGGAGGTTCTGGAAGTCATCGATCAGGTGACCATCCTGGCGAAGCTGAGCCCCGTCCAGAAATCGCGGGTGGTCCAGCTGCTCCAAAGCAAGGGCCATACGGTTGGGTTCATGGGGGACGGGATCAATGATGCCGTAGCCCTGCGCAACGCCGATGTGGGCATTTCCGTGGACACGGCTGTGGATATCGCCAAGGAAAGCGCCGATATCATCCTTTTGGAAAAAGATCTGATGGTGATCCGAAAGGGAGTCATCTATGGACGCAGGACCTTCGGAAACATCATCAAGTATATCAAGATGACCGCCAGCAGCAATTTCGGAAATATGTTCAGCATGGTGGGGGCCAGCGCCCTGTTCTCCTTCCTGCCCATGATGCCGATTCAGCTGCTGGTCCAGAACCTGCTCTACGACATGTCCCAGACATCAATCCCCTGGGACACCATGGACAAGGAATTTCTGGAGACTCCGCAGAAATGGAACCCCAGGGGGATCAGCAAGTTCATGATCTTCATCGGGCCGATCAGTTCCATATTTGACTATGCGACCTTCGCAGTCATGTTTTTCCTTTTCAAGGCCAATACTCCCCATACCCAGAGCCTGTTTCAGACCGGATGGTTCGTCGAAGGACTTTTGTCCCAGACCCTGATCGTGCACATGATCCGGACCCGGAAAATCCCCTTCATCCAGAGCTGGGCGTCTGCCCCGGTGGTGGCCCTGACCACACTGATCATGGCCATCGGGATCTACATCCCCTTTTCACCCCTGGCTTCGGCGCTGAAAATGCAGCCGCTGCCCCTGGGTTATTTTCCCTGGCTCATCGGCATCCTGCTTTCTTATTGCCTGCTTACCCAGTTGGTCAAAACCTGGTTTATCCGAAGGTTCAGGCTCTGGCTTTGAGGCATCGGGTTCTTCGTTCAGAGGGTTGCTCCAAAATGGGACCTGATCCCGGCCAGGAAAATCCAGGGAATGCCCGGAAAATAGGGGGTCTTGCGATAACCGAAAATCATGTTGTTGATATTGACCTGACCCAAAAGATTAAGGCACCAGGCCACCCCCATGGTCATCCCTTTCCTGGATCATCCCTTTCCTGGCCCAAATCACAGCCCTGCCCGCCTTCAGGGGGAGGGGTTCGAAATGCTGGTGGTATCTGCGGGCCCGCTGGGGATACCGCCCCGTTGAAACGGGTATTCTTTCCAAAGGGTTGCCTGCCAGCCGGGTCAATTTTTTTCCGGATTGTTCCTATATTTGGATGCATACCAGCGGCCCACAATACCCTTCCGTAGATATGAGTTCTGCTCCTACCGTAAACCGCCCCCCCGACTACCTCGGTGCTGAACGTTTCATATTATCCAAATTATTCCGGGAACTTTCCCCGAAACTCACCTATCATAACGCGGCACATACCCAGAGCGTCCTGGAAGCCGCCCTGGTGATTGCCGCAGCGGAACAGATCCAGGAGGAGGAAGTCCGATTGCTCCGGATTGCGGTCTGTTTCCATGACGCGGGTTTCCTTTTCGTTTATGCCCGGCACGAGGAGAAGGGTTGTGAATTGGCCCGCCAATACCTCCCTGCATTTGGTCTTTCCCAGGATGAGATATCGCAGATCTGCGGGATGATTCTGGCTACCCGGTTTCCGCAAAAGCCCAGCTCCAGACTGGAGCAGGTGATCGCCGACGCGGACCTGGATTACCTGGGCCGCGAAGAGGTCAATGAGGTCGCCCGAACTTTATATGAGGAATTGAAAACCTACGGGAAGATCAAGAGCAAGAAAGAATGGAACCATTACCAGCTCCGTATCCTGGGGGACCATTTTTATCATACGGCCTATTCCAGGGCACTGCGCGAGCCCAGAAAACAGCAATACCTTGACCAGCTCCGGTTTGCCGGATGATCAGCGGGAAGCGGGTCCAAGCAATTGCTGGTTCAAAGACCGGATCCGCTTGCTGAGGATCTTGAACAGTTCGCGAACCACTTCAGGCCGCGATTCCATCAGGTCATAAAAGGGTTCCTGGTCAATCCTGAAAAGGATGCAGTCCGAGTCTGCCACTACGGTGGCAGACCGGGTTTCGGTATCCAGCAGGGAGAGCTCCCCGAAAAATTCTTTTTCACCCAGAGAGGCCAGCAACTGGTGCTGTTTTTTGACACTGACCTTTCCTTCCTGGATGATGTACATGCAATTTCCTGGTTCCCCCTCCCGGACAATGGCTTTTCCTTCATGGGCCTGTACTTCCACCATGAGATGCACGATTTCGGCCAGGATATTCTCCGGGGTGTCCCGGAATATGGAAAGGGATTTGAGCAATAAAACCCGCTCGATAAGCAACAATCCGGTGACGGCCTTGGTATCCATGGGTTAAATTTCGGTCAATCCGCTGGAATTATGAACCGCGCGGTTTCCCTAAGGATCGGATCATCCGCCTCCAGATAGGGGAGGACCAGTTTTTGGTACTGCCGGGGCTGGTCTAACCGGTAGAGCAGGCAGGATTTGGTCCAGTCGGTAAAAGTCCGGTTTCCGGCTTCCAGGATTTCCCGGACCAGGTGGTCCAGGGTGATCGTATGGGCCCGGTAATGTTTGCGGAGCCTTTCTGATTTTTCCTTCAGGGACCCGGGTTCAAACAGGTCCACGAAGGGGGCGCTATATTCCCGGGGCACTTCCATGACTACCAGCTCCAGCGCATTGGCGATGGATTCCTTGGTTCCCAGCAAAAATCCGCTTCGGATCCGGTGGATCTTCTCATTGTCATAGAGGAAGGAAAAAAGGGAGAGCAGCTGGTCCCGGAGGGATCCTACCTCCAGTTGCATGGCGTCAAATAGGATCTGGTACTGTTTGCTTTCCTGCTGCAGGAAGCTGAGCCGGAAAATATGCCCGGCCGTTCGCTCCAGGGCTTCTTCGATCAGGATCCGGAAAGCCTGCTGCTGATCCCCGGCCCGGAAATGGAGATGGCTGAGCAGTTCCAGCAAAACAGCGCGGTCTGCCGGATAATCCCTTAATGCGGTTTCCATCAGTTCCATGGCCCCCGCCGTGGCGATCCGGCCCATCAGGTTATAGAGTCGTCGGCGCTGCATCTGGGTGCAACTCCCGGATTCCAGTTTTTCCCGGATCCAGGGCAGGGGACTTTCCCCGGCCAGCTGGAGGGCGTGATAAATATCGCTCACCCGGTCCGTTTCCAGGTAAATTCCCACCAGCCGGCGGATGTCCTGCGGGGTCTTCAGCAGCCCCATGGTGAGCAGCGCGTTTCTGCGGACTCCTTCATCAGGCTCCAGGTAGAGGTCCATGACGCGTCCTGAAAAACGGGTGACGGACATTTCACCGATGAGCTGGAGGGCCTGGATTCTCTGGGTTCCTGTTCCGGAATCCAGCAGACCGTTGAGATAGCGGTCTCCCAGGGCCTGTTTGTCCGGATCGTTATGATGCAGCAGGGTCATGGCGGCGGCCCCGGAAATTTCAGGGTCCGGATGAGTCAGGTATGCGGTGACGTCCCAGGACCCATCCAGGGCGGCGACCGTCCGGATCAGATGGGCCGTATTGGCCGGGTCCTCCTGGTCCTGCAAGATCCGCCGGAGCTCCGGGAGGGTTTCGGGGTATTTCTGGGCTCCG
>DATKSX010000234.1:0-4216 GCA_035531415.1 Chitinophagaceae bacterium | reverse complement strand
GCAACTACAGCAAGCTGGGCTTCCTCACCCCGAGCCTGAACTATCCGGGGGAGCAGGACCTGTTTTCCCTGATCAATTACAATGTCTATGGAAACCTGACCTACACGGAGCTGCTGGGATCCCACTGGAAACTTTATGCGGGTCTTTCCTACAGCAACAATATCGACAAGATCCAGCTGGGCCAGGACAATGGAGCGGGCGATTCCACCATCGATCTCAATTCGGTGGACAACCGGGACGCGCTGGGCCAGGGAAAGGTCATGCTGACCCGTTATGTGGGCCGGTTCTCGGCGATAAGGTTCGGAACGGAATACCATGATGCATTCAACAAGTTTGGGTACGATATCTATGACACCAATTATATCGACCATTATGCGGCCGCATTCGCTGAGGGGGATTTCTATCTCACCACCCGGTTTGTGGCCCGGATCGGGGCACGGTCGGAATATTCCTCCCTGCTCCGCAAAGGCAATATCGCCCCGAGGTTGTCCTTAGGCTACAAGGTGGGGGAAAAGGATCAGCTCAGCCTGGCATACGGGCAGTTTTACGAACGGCCGGACACCCTGCTCTGGCTCGGGAATGGTCATGGCCTGGATTTCGCGAAGGCGACCCATTATATCGCAAGTTTCCAGAGGGTCAGCGATGATTATACGTTCCGTTTTGAAGTGTTTTACAAAAAATATAGCAACCTCATCACGACCGTGCCGGACACTTCCAACGGAGGCAGCGGCTATGCCCGGGGTGCGGAAATCTTCTGGAGAGACCGGAAAACCTTCAAGAATGTGGATTACTGGATTTCCTATTCCTACCTGGATACCAAGCGCAAATGGGTCAACTACCCTTTCGCCGTCCAGCCGGATTTTGCCGCTACCAACACCCTGACCGTCGTATACAAGCAGTTTTTTCCCAAATTGTTCACCAACCTCGGGCTGACCTACACCTTCGCCTCAGGAAGACCCTATTATAACCCCAACCTTCCCAACTCCGAGTTTATGTCTTCCCGGACCATCCCGTATAATTCCCTGGGCTTGAGCGCATCCTACCTCACGACCATTCACAAGGCATTCACGGTATTCGTGCTTTCGGTAACCAATGTCCTGAACAGTAACCAGGTTTACTCCTATGCCTATTCCAGCGACAAAACCAGGAGCATGGCCATTGTTCCGCCGGCCAACAGCTTCATTTTCGTGGGGATGTTCATGAGCTTCGGGGTAAACCGGAGCCAGGAAGTAATTGATAGTCAATAAAACCAAAACCAATTCATTCACCATAAATAAACCAAAAAATGAAAAAGCTCCTTTTATCTTCAGTCATCCTTCTTTCCGGGTTTCCGGTGCTGGCGCAAACCGCCCGGTACCAGGCTGCCATGGAAAAAAATGTCGCCATCCTGAACGGGACCGCCAACATGGATACCCTCCAGATGCTTTCCAACAATTTTGAACGGATCGCAGAAACGGAACAAAATCAGTGGTTGCCTTATTATTACGCCTCCTATTGCCAGTCCATGATGGCCTTCATGGAAACCGACATGACCAAGGTCGACGGTCTGGCAGACCAGGCCGACCAGCTCGCAGCAAAGGCGGATTCCCTTTCTCCCAATAATTCGGAGATCTATTGCATCAAATCCATGGCTGCCTCAGCCCGGATCAAGGTGGATCCCATGAACCGGGGCCAGCAGTATGGAAGCCTGTCCGGACAGGATCTCCAGACCGCAGAAACCCTGGACCCGACCAATCCCAGGGTTTATTTCCTGGAAGGGGAAGGGAAATTTTACACCCCGGCCAATTATGGCGGAGGGAAGGCCGTTGCCAAACCCTTGTTGGAAAAGGCAGTGGCTCTTTATGGCACTTTCAAGCCCAAAACCGATATTGATCCCAACTGGGGAGCAGCTTACACAAAAATGTTGCTGGCACAAGCCAGTCAATAACCAATCAGCGTTCTAAAGACCTTTTTATGGAAGAACAGCAATTCACCGCGGAAGACGGACTGAGAGTGATCCGGGAAATGATCAGCAAGACCAAGGAGGACCTGACCTATGACAGTTTTTATTTACTGCTCTGGGGTTGGCTGGTGATCTCCATCTGCCTGTTGCAATTCATCCTGCTGGAATATTTCAAATGGCCCTACCATTATTTGGCCTGGACCCTGATCTGGATCGGCATCATTGCCTCCATCATCCGGGCCATAACCGAAAAGCGCAGAGAACGGGTAAGGACCTATGTCGGGGATGCCCTGAAATACATATGGCTCGGGATGTTCGCCGCTTTCATCATCCTGGGGAGCGTGTGCGGGATATTGCAACTGTGGCAGGCATGTTTCCCGCTTTACATCATCCTATATGGCCTTGGAACCTTTATTTCAGGTGGGCTGATCCGCTTCAGGCCCCTGATGATCGGAGGGACGGCCTGCTGGGTGCTGGCCATCGTGGCCGCCCTGGTTCCCTATGATGTTCAGATCGTCCTGGGGGCCGTTGCCATCCTGGTCAGTTATGTCATCCCGGGCCATATGCTCCGCTACCGCCAGATCCAGCGCCACAAATTATCCCAGGCATCATGAACGACTTTAAAGACCTGGACGGACTGCTCCATTCGCAGCTCAGGCTTGCCATCATGTCGATCCTGGTATCGGTTAAGGAGGCTGAATTCACCTACCTCAGGGACAAGACCCGGGCCTCGGCTGGCAACCTGAGCATCCAGATCCAGAAACTGAAGGAAGCGGACTATATCGACGTGAAAAAAAGCTTCAGGGACAACTATCCCCAGACCCTTTGCCGGGTCACCCCCAAAGGGATCCGGGCGTTCGAGAACTATGTGAAGGCCATCCAGCAATACCTGGATCCCGCCAGGCCGGGAAATGCCTAGGTCATTCGGTCGCGATCTCGACTTTTTTGAGGGGGTTGCGGGTTCCTTCCTGGAAAACCTTCCTGCGCCTGATGATATCGGCGCAGGTGAAAACAGCCTCCCGGAAGGAGGATTCGTCGGCCAGATTCTTCCCCGCGATATCGAAGGCGGTTCCATGGTCCGGAGAAGTCCGCACCACGGGAAGGCCCGCAGTGAAATTGACCCCTCCCCCGGGTACCAGGGATTTGAAGGGGATCAGACCCTGGTCATGGTACATAGCCAATACCGCGTCGAACTGGTTGTATTGCATCCGGGCAAAAAAGGCATCTGCGCTGAAAGGGCCGAAAGCCAGGATATTCGCCTGGCGGGCCTTCTGGATTGCCGGAACGAGGATGGTTTTTTCCTCATCCCCGATCAGGCCTTCATCCCCGGCATGGGGGTTCAGGGCCAGCACCGCGATCTTGGGGGCGCTGATTCCGAAATCCCGGATCAGGGAATCCCTCATGAGCTGTAATTTTCCCAGTATATTTTCCTGGTTGATGGATTTTTTCACCTCTGAGAGGGGTACATGCTCGGTTACCAGGCCCACTTTCAACCCCTCGCTGACCATGAACATCAGCACGTCCCGGGCAGAAAAGGCATCCTTCAGGTAGGGGGTGTGCCCCGTGTACCGGAAATCCGGGCCCTGCATGGTCTTTTTGTGCAGGGGCCCGGTTACCATGCCTTCTACCTGCTTGTCCTTGAGGCACTGGGTACATACCACCAGGGAGCGCGCGGCGTATTTGCTGCCCGTTTCACTGATCATCCCCGGATTGATCACCACTTCTTCTTCCCAGCAGTTGAATACATTTACCTGCTTGGGGTTGAGTTTCTGGAAGTCCTTGATGTTCTGGTACAGGAAACTGCTTTCGGGTATCTCGAGGACCTTTTTATAAAAACTGATGGTTTTGTTGGAGGCGAATATGACCGGGGTGCAGGCATCCAGCATCCGGGAATCGGAAAAGGTTTTGATGATGAGTTCCACCCCGATTCCGTTAATATCCCCGGTGGTGATCCCCAATACCGGCTTATCGGCCATTGCAATGTTTTCCATTTCGATCGGTTGAACGGTTAATTTGGCTGCCAAGTTACGACATGTATGTTCCTTTCAGTGTCCCGGGCGACCCAGTGGAAAGAGCCAGGGCCGGTTGACCCGGCCCTGGATTCGCAAGAAGGCTATTTCCGGCTGATACAATTAAGGCCTAAATTTGCGAAAGCTCCGGAATGCATGCGCTGAACAAATCCCTGGGCCAGCATTTCCTGAAAGACGGAGGGGTGGCCGAAAAGATCGTTCAGGCCATGGGGATCCGGCTTGGGATGCAGCTGCTGGAGATCGG
>DATKSX010000233.1:0-2521 GCA_035531415.1 Chitinophagaceae bacterium | reverse complement strand
GGAAGCCTCTTTCCCCACGGTCAGGAATTCATGGTAATTGGTCACCCCGGTAAGCACATAGGCAAATAAGATATAGAGCACGGTACAGATCGCCAGGGAAACCAGGATCCCGAAAGGCATGTCCTTTTTGGGGTTTTTGGTCTCCTGGGCGGCGGTTGAAATGGCGTCGAATCCGATGAAGGCGAAGAACACAACTCCTGCTCCCGCCACGATGCCCCCCAGGCCGAATGACCCAAACGCAGGACCGGTTTTGGGAGGAATGAATGGATGCAGGTTGGCCGGGTTGATAAACTGCCAGCCGATCGCGATGAAGAACAGCACGATGGTGACCTTCAGGATTACGATGACGGCATTCACTGTTGCCGATTCCCGGATCCCCTTGATCAGCACGGCCGTCAGGATTCCGATGATGATGACCGCTGGGATATTGATGATCCCGTGGATCCCGTCGGGGGAAGTCTGGAAAGGGGAGTGGCACCATTGAAAGGGCACCGATATGCCGAAAGCGGCTGATATGAACTTATTGAAATATTCCGCCCAGGATATGGCGACCGTGGCTGCTCCGATTGCATACTCCAGCACCAGGTCCCACCCGATGATCCAGGCGATAAACTCCCCCATCGTGGCATAGGTGTATGTGTAGGCACTCCCCGATACCGGGATCATGGCCGCAAACTCCGAATAGCAAAGGCCGGCCAGGGCGCATCCGAAGCCGGCCAGAACGAAAGAAAGGACAATGGAAGGGCCGGCATGTTCGGCCGAAGCGGCTGCCGTCCGGACAAAAAGTCCAGATCCGATGATCGCGCCGATGCCCAGGGCTACCAGGCCCCATTTTCCCAGGGTTCTTTTCAGTTCATTGCCGGTGGAGGCTTCCGCCAGAAGGGATTGAACAGGCTTGCGGATAAACAGGTCGCCCATAATGGTTGCATTTGATTTAGGGCAGCCATAAGGCACCCGGTTTTCAAATATACAGTCCAAAACGTTATCGCTCAATATTTTTTACGTGAAGACCGGCCCTGGAAACGGTCCTGCGCACTACCCGGAATTGGGCTGCGCTGGGGATAATCTGCTATATTTGCCCGACTGCAAGGGCCGGAGGACCGGTAATCTTTTTCGGGAGGAAATGATTTTCCGGGTCCATGAGTTTTGGTCATTCGGCCTTTCTGATTCAGGAAGCAGGGCGGCCGATTTCCGGCCCTGTATCGCAACATTTCAAAAAAGATCTGGTTCATGCACTGGACAGTTGTCCTACCCGAGGTCCTTAGGCATCTGCTGAATCCGAGGTGGGTGATCCATCACGGTGGGCTCTACCTCCTGATGGCAGTAATCTTTTCCGAAACCGGCTTGTTCGTCGGATTTTTTTTGCCGGGGGATTCCCTGTTGTTCGTGGCCGGAATGATGGGTTCCCGGGGGGTCAACCCCTATCCCATCCATTTCGTTCTGGTCGTTCTCCTGGTGTGCATCGCAGGAGTGCTTGGAAATTTCGCAGGTTATTGGTTCGGATGGGAGTCTGGTCCCCTGATTTACCACCGTAAGGATGGATTCCTTTTCAAGAAAAGACATCTGCTTGCCGCCCATGAGTTCTACGAAAAGCATGGAGGCAGTGCGATCATCTTTGCCCGTTTTCTTCCCTTCATCCGGACTTTCGCCCCGATCATCGCCGGGGTGGTGAAAATGGATTTCAGGAAATTCACGGTATATAATATGGTGGGGAGCACCGCCTGGGTCTGCGCGATGATGATCGCGGGGTATTATCTGGGAAGGACCTTCCCCTGGCTGGGCACCCACCTGGAGGGGCTGGTGCTGATCATTGCCCTGGTCACCGGGCTTCCGGTCCTGATTCGAATCGCCTTGATCAAAAAAAGACCGCCCCGGACTGAAAATCCACCGAACTAAACCATATTCAATTCATGGATCCATCTACACGAAAGGTGCTCAGCGCGGCCGTAATCGTTGCCTCCCTGGGTTATTTTGTGGATATCTATGACCTGCTGCTTTTTGGAGTGATCCGGCTGCCCAGCCTCAGGAGTCTGGGCCTTTCCAAAGACCAGGTCGATTCGGTGGGGCTTGATCTGATCAATATTCAGATGCTGGGATTGCTCCTGGGAGGGATATTCTGGGGGATCCTTGCGGATAGAAAGGGAAGGCTGAGCGTGCTTTTCGGGTCCATTTTGCTTTATTCTTTGGCCAATATCGCCAATGGCCTGGTCCATGGCACCACAGGCTATATGATCTGGCGTTTCGTTGCGGGGCTGGGACTGGCAGGGGAGTTGGGGGTAGGAATCACCCTGGTTTCGGAAATACTGCCCACGGAGAAGCGTGGGTATGGCACCCTGATCGTGGCTTCCGTAGGGGTCTCCGGAGCCGTAGCGGGAGGACTGCTTTCCGGCCTGGTATATTGGAGGACCTGTTATTTCATTGGAGGAGGCCTGGGCCTGGCGCTGCTTTTCCTCAGAATCGGGGTGGCGGAATCGGGCATGTTCTCCAGCTTGAAGCTCGCCCCGGTGAGCCGGGGTAATTT
>DATKSX010000232.1:0-3434 GCA_035531415.1 Chitinophagaceae bacterium | reverse complement strand
CTGGGTGGGAAGCACAGGGAAGTCTACCGGTCCCCATTGCCATTATGAGGTGATCCGCAATGGGCAGAAGGTGGATCCGGTTTATTTCTTTTATAATGACCTCTCCCCCGAGCAATATGAGCGGATGCTGAAGATCGCAGCATCCAGCAACCAGTCCCTGGACTGACTCGGGTGGACCAACCGCGGCCTTTTGGGAACCTGAACTTCAGGAATATGTTTCAGGGAATCCCCCATTATCAGTAATTTCGGGTATCATCTCCTATGGAGCAACTGGATTTATTTTCCGCCGGCAAACAGCCTTCCGCCTCCCCGCCGAATGAGGGGTCAGTGGATCATCCACCTGCTGCCCCGACCCCTAAAAAAAGAGGTCGCAAATCCCTGAAAGGGCATTTTGATATCCAGGCGATCCTGGACCATACCGATAACCTCCCCGGGGAAAAGCAATATTATTCTATCAGTGAAGTCGCCGAACTGTTCGGTGTGAACGCCTCCCTGATCCGGTTCTGGGAAAATGAGTTTGAAGTCCTCCAGCCAAAAAAGAACCGGAAGGGGGACCGCCTCTTCAGACCTGAAGATATCGCTAACCTGAAGTTGATCTACCACCTCCTGCGGATACGCAAATACACCATTGAAGGAGCACGTCAGAAACTGAAGGAAGACAAGGGAATTGCGGCCAGGAACTTTGAAATGATTCAATCCCTGCGGAAGCTCCGGGGATTCCTGGTCCAGCTCCGTGAAAGCATTTAAACTTCGAAAGGCTCAGCCTGTGAGAACCATCCGTCCGATATTGATTTGCTGCCTTCTTTGGCTGACCTCAGGAGCCTCTGCCCAGGATAGCCTCTACAGGGTTTCCTATGATAATGAGGGAAACAAGGTGCTCACGGGCAGGATTTCCGAGTCCCTTCTGGCCAATGATCCGGCCTTTCCCTGGTTTTACTCCGGCGTGAACCGCTATAGCCCGGACACCGCCATGATCCGTTACATCAGTGCCAACAGGGACAGCTTTAGTCTGGTGGTATTTGCCGGAACCTGGTGTTCGGACACCAAACACCTGCTTCCGGAGTTTTACCGGGTGATGATCGCTTCCAGCTATCCGCTCAACCGCATCCTGATTTATGGAGTGGATACCAGTAAAAAGGCCCTGGGGGATGAGACCAAAAAATACCAGATCACGAATGTCCCGACCATTATCCTGCTTTACCATGGCAGGGAGGTCGGCCGGATCGTTGAATCAACCCGGAAAAACATTGAAACCGACCTGGCCGCACTGATCTACCGCATGACCAAGATGGAACCTAAAACTTAAGGTTTCAAGTTTCCTTGTTCTTCAGGGAAGAAATATCGACCGGACTGGCCAGCCGGACCTGCCTGTTTTCCAGCATACGGATCACCGCCAGAATGATCTTTTCCTTGAGGGCACAATAGGCCTTCCAATCAATGATCGCGGTGAAATAGGTCAGTTTGAGAACGAATGCATTCTTGGAGATATCGGTGAGGTTCACCGTGAATCCTTTTTCCACATCCTTTTCCTTTTCAAGCAGGGAGGTAATATCCCGAACCAGGTCCTGGAGCGTATCGGCCCGGGCCTCCGGAGCGATCTCCACCCGGACCTCGGCGTAACGTTGGGTTCTAAGGGTCTGGTTATCCAGGATGTTATCCACCATCTGCTTATTGGGCACGGTGAGATAGGTTTTCTGATCCGTCCGAATCCTTGTGCTTCTTAGTCCGATCTTTTCAACGTTGCCTGAGGCAGTGGACACCTGAACATAATCTCCCACGCGGAATGGTTTGTCGAAAAGGATGATAAAGGAAGCGATCAGGTTTTCGATGCTTTCCTTAGCTGCCAGTGCAAGTGCGGCGGCGCCGATCCCCAGGGCTCCGATGATCTTGTCAACGGCATCCAGCCCGATGAGCAGCCTGAGGATCACCACAATGCCGATGATGCCCACGATAACCTTGACGAAATCCCGGAAGAAAAGGATGATCTGGCTGTCTGAAGCATGGACGAGGTGCGCCCTCTCGGTGATTACCAGGGAAACGAAATCCACCATCCGGAGCAGGATCCAGAAAATGGAAAGGATGAACAAGACCCAGATGGCCCAGAAAAGGATTTGACTCAGGGGGACATGGAACAGGGTGATATTGAACTTTTTGGGAAACCGGAAATGATCCCTGGCTGTGGTGAGGACCACCACCAGGAAGAAAAGTTCCATGGGACGGCGCATCAAAAGCAGGAATTGATGCAATCCGATTCCGGGGACCCATTTTTTCATTGTGGAATGGAGCAGGGAAACCAGGAGCCGGGAAAGAAGGTGACGGAGCAGGAAAACCGCCAGCAGGACCGCAGCCAGGATCAGGTAATCCCCGACATAATTATCCAGGAAGATCCGGTTCCAGAAGGCTGCCATGTTCAAGGACGAAATTATCAATAAAAACGGGAAGGCTACAGGATACGGGTCACTGTGGTATCCTGGTTAAGACGTGAGGGGTCAGACCCGCCCAACAGAATTACTCCGGGTAGTTTCCCCGGGGAAAAGCTGCCCAGGTGTCCGGCACCAATCGCCCGGGCCCCGTTTTCCGTAGCCCAGGTAAGGAGCTCGGAAGGCGGAATATCCGGAAAATAATTCCGGATCGTCTTCATTTCCTCCAGGATGGAAAGCCGGTGGTTGGAACTCAGGCTGTCGGTGCCCAGTACCATCCTGCACCCGGACTGCCTCAGCAGGGGGACATCCGGAAGCCTCCCTTCAATATAAAGATTGGCGTTGGGACATAGACACCAGTAAAGTTCATGGAGCGTCTCCCGGGAGAAGCGGAGATCCTCAACAGTGGTGCATGTATTATGGACCAGAAGGAGCTTTTGGGGCTGCTCCACAAGGGGAAGCCAGCTTTGGAGGCTGCTTTTTCCGGTAGGCCTGAAGGAACTCCGGTCAATATGCAAGGCATCGTAGATCTCCTGGAAGGACCGCAGGTCTCCTCCGAAAAGATTTTCCTCCTCCATGCATTCCTGGTTATGGACCGAGACAGGACCGGTTTCGTCCAAGGATCCAATCAGGCGGAACAGGGAGGCAGAAACCGAATAGGGAGCATGCGGGCTGACTGTTGCGGGAAGACCCCGGTCCCGGTAACGGTCCCTCAACTCCAGGATTTGGGCGAGTCGTTCCCGGGCATTGGAATCCGAAAATCCCAGCACTTCGGTGAAACTGTGGTAATATAGAGAGGACCGGTGCTTTTGTTCTGCAGAATTGAACGTATTGCATACATCTCCCACCGCTACAATCCCGGATTGGAGCATTTCCTGGTCGGCAGCGGCCATTGCGGCAGACACTTTTGAGGGATCCACCTCATCCCTGAACTGGGTAACCTCAACCAGAAATTGCACCAGGCCTGTGTTTTCAGGGACAATTCCTTTCAGATGGGAAAGTTCCAGGTGGCAA
>DATKSX010000231.1:0-4882 GCA_035531415.1 Chitinophagaceae bacterium | reverse complement strand
AGGTTGCACCACTCCCCTACCACCGTGTCTCCCAGGTATCCTCCATGAGCCTTGTTCGAATATCCGAATACCACCGTATTCTTGATCTCTCCTCCCATGCAGCAATGGGGTCCGAAGGAAGTAGCCCCATAAATTGTAGCTCCCATTTTCACCACCGATTTCAGGCCCAGGGAAAAGGGTCCGCGGATCATGGCTCCTTCCATGACCTGAGCGTCCTTACCGATGTAAATGGGCCCCTGTGTGGCATTCAGGAAAGCATGCTCCACCTGGGCCCCCTCTTCCAGGAAAATTTGGTCCGGGCAGGTGAGGTGATTGGTGGAACAGACCGGAGCCGATTTCCGGCTTGCGGTGATCCAGGCAAAATCCTCCCGGATCAGCTGGCCGTTCCATTGAAAAATTTGAAAAGGATGCTCGAGCCATTGGATAGGGCCGGTCCAGGGAATCTGTTTCAACCGATCCAGGCCGGGATTCTTTTGACCGGTCCAGCCAATTAGGTTCTGGCCATGGACCAGGGCCTGGCCCTCCTGAAGCGAACCCAGAGCGGAGGCTATGGGGACATTCGGCAGCAGGTGGGACCAAATGAAAAGGCTGTCCTGAAGGCTTCGCTCGGGGTATTTTACCGAAAGATATGGAGCGGTGGCATACCCCACTTCCCCACCCAGAAAATGTGCCCATTTTTCCGCCAGGGTCGTGATGCCGATCCTGATTTCAGGCAGGGGCCTGGTCAGGGAAAACGGAAAAAGCCGCTCTCTTGCCTCAGGATCATCGACCAGAACAATTTTCCGCATGGGTTGAAAATATTAATAGCCCGGGAGGATAATCCGGGCTATCCCAATCTGTTAAGCCGGGTTATTTTTTCTTTTCGTAGCGCTTCCGGAACTTGTCGATCCTGCCGGCAGTGTCCACCAGCATGTTTTTCCCGGTAAAGAAGGGATGGGAAGTGTTGGAGATTTCCAGCTTGATCAACGGGTATTCTTTCCCGTCTTCCCAGGTAGTGTTTTCCCGGGAAGGGGCAGAGGACCGGCTGAGAAAGGCCTGGCCATTGGACATGTCCTTGAAAACCACGAACCGGTAACTTTCCGGATGGATGCCCTTTTTCATAAAAACAGGAATTTGAGGGTGCAAAGATAAGGGGTTTCGGGCAATAGGGCAAACCGCCCCGAACACTCAGGATTTCATGTTGATGAATTGAAGGGGAATGCCCAGGTTTGCAGTTTTACACTGGTGGATCACTGCCTGAAGGTCATCGATTTTTTTACTGGTAACCCGAACGATATCCTCCATGATCTGGGCCTGAGCCTTAAGCCCCGAATCCCGGATCAGTTTCACGATCTTTTTGGCATCCTGCTGGTCCAGGCCGCTGCGAACGGGGACTTCCAGTTTCATGTACTTCCCGCTCTGGAATGGAGTGCCGGAAAGGTTAAAGGCCAGGGGATCCAGGCCCTGTTTGACCGAACGGCTGATCAGGGAATCGGTGACCTGTTTGAGTTTCATTTCGCTTTCGACCTCAATGAGGATCTTCAAGTCCTTCTTGTCCAACTCAATCTGCACATGGCTGTCCTTGAAGTCAAATCGGTTCGTGATCTCCTTTTTCACGGTATTGACCGTGTTATCCAGCGTCTGGGGGTCCACTTTACTCACAATATCAAAGGAGGGCATGGGCTTTTTGCATTTATCCTGCAAAGGATCGGATAGGAGGCGCAAGATAGTAATTATTTTCACCGCCCTCTCACACCCACCGAAGGTACGGATCCATTTTCTCCGGTTCCTTTGATGCGACCTACCTGACCCTTCGTTAGGCCCTCCAGGCCCAGGTCCTGGTCCTTTGAAAGCATCGCCCGGTTAAATCTGCCCCTTTATCCAGTTTCTCTTCGCAGGACCTGGATTTTGCCTGGGGCTTCCTTCAGATTCGCGGTCACCCGCGACACCGTTGCCTTTGGCTAACGCTTCCCGCTATCAGACGCGTTCGGGACTTGCACCCTATAGTGTTGATCATGCCTGGCGCACAAAAAACAGGTTGCTTCCGCAACCTGTTACAGACTCCGAACTGAAAACCCGGAGGATCTATTCGCTTGAAATCTTTCCCATTCCGGATACATGCTGATTTACGGTGGGATTCCCCTTGTATTTGATATTGCCCATTCCGGAAATGCTTATGTCCAGATGGTCTTTGGCGTCGATTTCGGCATTCCCCATTCCGGAGATTTGCATCTCACAAGATCCGGTCTGGAGGTCCGGGGCTTTCACATCTCCCTTACCGGAAATGCTGTAGCTGGTCTTCGATGAAGTTCCTTTAAGGTCAATTTGCCCCGATCCCGAAATGCTGGTTTTAATGTTATCGGCATCCAGATCCAGGTCAACTTTCGCTTCCCCGCTCACCGAAATATCCAGGGTGCCCACCTTGAAATGATTCTCCCCCTGGAAAATTCCCTGCCCGCTGGTATAAAGGCCTTCGATTTCAGGAAGGGTCACATAGACCTTCATCGGATCGGAAGAGTGGAGATTGTAACCCTTTTTGGTGTGCAAGTCCAGGGTGCTTCCGGACACATCGGTCAGGATATAGGGCAGCAGGTTTCCATCGGCCTCAACGCGAACTGAGGCCGGAGTTCCCTGAGTTACATAGACCTGGAAGGTCGCGGAGTTTTCTATGGATTTGAAGGACCCGGAAACATTGCGGTCCTCGGTTTTGATATTTCCGGTCCCATTTACTTTGGAATTATCCTGCGCAAAGGCAGATCCCGCCATCAATACCGTTGCAATCCCGAAAATTCCTGCAAAAATTTGTTTTTTCATGATCTTTTGATTTGTTTATTTATTTTTTGAAAAAATTACCTGGAAATATTACCGGATCCCAAAATCTTGGTGTCCCAACCTTTTGCGGAAAGTTTCCGGGCTGAAATGTCCCCGCTCCCGACCAAGGCCAGGTCCGCCCGGTCCGCGGTACCTGAGGCGTCCAAATCTCCCGAACCTACCAGGTTCGCATGGAAATCCCCGGATACCTCCATGGCGACCTTCAGGTCCCCGGAACCCTGAAGTTTTGCGGTAAGATCATTTGCATGGAGTTTGAGATCCACATTACCGGAACCGGCCAGGCTGACCTCCATATGGTCCCCTTTTAATTCCCCATCACTGGAAAGCCCTCCGGAGCCTGCCGAGTGGATCTGGGCCAGGCCAGGTGCGGTGACATAAACCTTCAGGGATTTGGTGGGATGGATACTGATTTGGGGTTTGGTGCCGATCCGGAGGTTATCCCCTTCTACATCAGTGACGATGTCCGCAATGATATTGTCTTCTCCTTCAATCCGGACAGAGGGATTGTTACCCGGAAGGATAACCACGTCAAAACTCCCGGTGAAATCGATGTTGTGGAACGGTTGCACCGCCCGGTTAACCGTAGTCATATGCCCATCCCCGTCGACCCGCCCCTGCTGGGCCTGGGACCGGATGGGGTAAACTGCGCAAGCCGAAAGGACCAGGCAGGAACCTATAGTTTTGGGGATATCCATTGTCTTTGGTTTTATATGAAAGAATCACTGAGGTTTCAGGACCAGGTTGGAATACACTCCTTCAAAGCTGATCTGGGGCGCCAAATCCCCCGCTCCGGAGGTCTGACCGGAGAAAGAACTTTCTGACCCTTTCCGGATGTTATTGACTTGTTTGAAACTGAACCCCTCCGTCTTTAGGTTTCCATAGGAAAAATGGGCATCCAGGCGGAACTGGGTCTTCGGGTCCATCCCGAAATAAACTCCTCCATAGGTGCTTTTGAGGCGGATGCTGTGAAAATCAGGGGCCAGGTTTGCCACTTTGATGTCCCCATAGGTCAGGTTCAGGTTCAGGCTTTTCATCAATTTTCCGATATGGTAGTAGGTGTAATCAGATTCTCCGCTGATATCGTCCACCTGGTCGATGTTGACCTGGTCATAGGCGGAATGGAGGGAAAAAGTTCCCACGGTGGACAGATGGTAATTGCTGTAGCTGGAATGGGTATTGATGGCTCCGGCCTGTTCATTATCCAGGGTGGAGTATTGAGCGGAAAGTGAAATGCTTGTCGCCCGGGCGATGGTTCCCTTGGAATAGTTCATCTTCAGCACAAATGGTCCGGTGATGCTGGTCAAATTATAATTGCAATAATTGATCGACATATCGCAGGGGGTCGGGATCGCGTCGGCAATTACATCCCCGTAATTATCCTCTACCTCCAGCATACGCAGAGATTTGGGAACATAGACATCATAATCGATATTGACATGTCCCTTTCCACCTTTGATTCCGCTGAACAGGAGGTGCCACAGAGAGGAGAACCCCCGTGAAGGCTTGTTATAACTGGTGGAGATGGTGACATCGCCATTGCCAGGGGCCTGGCTGGCGTCGATATCCACCAAATCGGTGAGTTTGCGAGCCTCGTCCTGGGAATTCCCATAGCCGCTCACCACGATGGTGGCGCTGATCTCGTTCTTGTCCCAGGTATGCAATACCATCTTTCCGTACTTGTTGCCCAGGTGCAGCTGGGCCTTGTCGGATACCGAATAATCCTTTTGGATGGTCTTGCGGTAGGTAATGTCTTGGGGACGGGCTTCCAGGACTGCCGGAATCAGAAATAGGGAAATAAGTAAGAATCTTTTCATAGAAATTTGGTTCGGAAACCCTGCGGTCTTGCCGCAGGAAGGAGAACCACTTCCTTTTTATTTTTTGCACTTTTGCAAAAGGTCTTTGACATGCTATCTGGTTGCCCGAGGAAATCTTCTCGGGACGTAAAAGCATAAGAGTTTCGATAGGGTAAACGGTTTACTAGGCACCCTGGGTGCTCGACACCATTTGGGGGTTCCGTAAATAACCCCGGAAAATCAAACGGTCGATGCAATGGTGGCACTAGAGTTTAGGT
>DATKSX010000230.1:0-6062 GCA_035531415.1 Chitinophagaceae bacterium | reverse complement strand
CAGAACGACCCATATCCTGTTGCCGGTATCCATCCTGGCGGCGGTGTACACCCTGTTTCAGGTTTTATTGCTGCAATATTCTGGTATGCCGATCCCAACGGCATGGATCGCCGGCATCATTTATGGCCTCCTGCTGGTGGCCACCTGCGCCCTGGTCATCAATATCCTGAAGTTTTACCAGCCCCGGAAAAACGAATACGGTTATGCCCTGGTGATCACCATAGGATTTGCCATGGGCTGGATCACCCTATCCAACTATGTGTTGGTGCAGGTCTACCGTGGGCACCCCCAAATAACCTCCCTGATTCACAAGAGCACCCTGGTGACCCTGCTCGCCGGATTTCTGATGACCGGCTGGACCTGGCTGATCAGCAAAATCTGGTATGTTTCCGGGGAGCAGGAAAATCGTCAGGAAAGACAGCAGGCTTCCGAAAAGCTGGCCCGGGACGCGGAGCTGTTCAAGCTCCGCCAGCAGATGAACCCCCATTTCCTGTTCAACAGCCTCAACTCCATCAGTGCCCTGATGCTGTCCCGGCCCGATGAGGCCCGGGACATGATCTACAAGTTGTCTGATTTCCTGAGAGGGACCCTGAAAAAGGAGGAGCAATTGCTGGTGACCCTTTCCGAGGAAATGCAATACCTGCAACTTTACCTGGATATCGAAAAAGTGCGGTTCGGCCATCGCCTGATGACCGATATCCAGGTAAGCCACGAAGCTTCTTCCATGAAGCTCCCCTCCCTGCTGCTTCAACCGGTGGTGGAAAATGCCATCAAATTCGGTTTATATGACACGGCCAGCGAGGTGGTGATCCGGATCACAGCCGAGAAGGAAAATGAGGAACTGGTATTATGCGTTGAAAACCCCTTTGACCCCGAAACGGTCCGGGCCAACCAGGGTACCGGATTCGGGTTGGCGGCCGTCCGCCGAAGGCTGTACCTGCTTTATGCCCGGCATGACCTGCTGGAGGCCACCACCCATGATAATATATTCACGACCTGCATCAAAATCCCAGTTACCCATGATCAAAGCGATAATCATTGATGACGAACCCCTTGCCCGGGATGTGGTAAAAGCATACCTCGCGGATTATCCCCAGGTTTCCCTTGTGGCCGAATGCCAGGACGGATTCGAGGGGCTCAAGGCGATCCAGGACCTTAGCCCCGACCTGGTATTCCTGGACGTGCAGATGCCCAAGATCAGCGGATTCGAGCTCCTGGAACTGGTGGAAAAGCCCCCCATGGTGATCTTCACTACTGCCTTCGACCAGTTCGCGATCCAGGCCTTCGAAGCCAGGGCCGTGGATTACCTTCTGAAGCCTTTCAGCAGGGAGCGCTTTAAAAAGGCCATGAGCCGGTGGATGGACCTCACCGACCAGGAAAGGACCAACTCCCTCAGCTCTCTGGCTGAACTGGGCCCTTTCACCTCACCAGGTAACAACCGGATCGTGGTCAAATTGGGGGGTAAGATCAAGATCATCCCGGTCCAGGAAATCCGTTACCTGGAAGCCGCCGACGATTACGTGAAGATCCATACCCAGGAAGGGCAATTCCTTAAAAACCGGACCATGCAGTATTTTGAAAAGAACCTGGACCCCGGATTGTTTGTCCGGGTCCATCGGTCTTATATGGTCAATGTGGGAGAGGTAACCCGGATCGATCCCTATGAAAAGGAAAACCATTTGGCCATCCTGAAAGACGGGGCCCGGGTGCCGGTAAGCAAGGCAGGGTATGGGAGGCTTAAAGAAGTGCTCGGCTGGTGATCCTTCACCAGGGAGGGCCCCTTCGGGGGATCGACCCTCAGCCTGATGCCTGGGAGATCAACCGGGCAATTTTCTCTTTTTTAAGGATTTTCTGAACCTGGACGCCCCGGGCAATGATCGTTTCCCCGCATCGGGCCGTGAAATCACAGATGATCTCATGGCCATGAATATTGCGGATCACTGCCTGGAAGTCCACCTGGGCCCCTTCGGCAACGGGAGCAACATGGTCGACGCTGATGAATGTACCGATGCCTTCTTCATCGGGTTCTGCCAGACCAGGAACAAACTGTCTACAGGTCCATTCTGCATCTCGCACTACCGCAAAAGTGGAATAAAGGGGATGGACCAGGCCGCTTTCGAAGGTGGCGAGATCCTCAGCCCTGACTTTCCTGGAGAAACTTGCGGTGTCGCCCTGATGGGGGCCATCCCTTTTCATATTGAAGATTTTTTTTAATTCACGATAAGGACCGGGATGTGGACGTAGTGGCGCACGGAGTTCACCGTTTCCCCATACAGCCAGTCCTTGATCCCGGTATGACCGTGACCACCCACCACCAGCAGGTCCGCTTGTTGCTGGCGGACGATCCTTACGATTTCCTTCGTCCTTTTACGATAACCCAGAACCCCCGAGGCCGGGATGTTCCGTTCGGCCATGAGGCGGATATAGGTGTCCAGCTGCTGCTGGTCCGACCTGGATTCCTCGTCATCACTTTCCGTGCCAAGCAGGAGAGCCGGGACGCTTTCCACGATATGGATCAGCACATATTGGGTGGAGGGCCCCCCCTGGGTGACTGCGTTGGCGATCAGTTTCTCGTCGTTTTGGCTGAAGTCCAGGGCTATGGCAATCCGCTTGTATTCAGGTACGGAAAGGGAGCCCAGGCGGATATTTTCCGGATGGATCCGGGCCTTTTCAGGCCGGACCCTTCCAATCAGGGGATAGACCAGGGTAGTCCCCAGCAGGGTAAGGAGCCCTGCTGCAGCTGCCACGAGTATCACTTTGACCAGGAGATTGCCTCCGGAATGGAAATACCCGGAAAAGCCGTTCCATACCACGGCCAGATTCAGGGTTATCAGGAGGAAGACCACCATCCAGGACAGGACCTTCAGCCAGGTGCGGATCGCAAATTGGCCCATCATCTTCTTATTGCTCACAAAATGGATCAGGGGGATCATGGCAAAACCCAGCTGGGCGCTCAGCAGCACCTGGCTGAATACGATCAGCCAGGTGACCTTGGAAGGACCTGCGATGGCGATGACCAGGACTGCCGGAATCACGGCAAGCAGTCGGGTGATCAGCCTGCGGAGCCAGGGATTGATGCGCAGGTGCAGGTATCCTTCCATGACGATCTGGCCGGCAAGCGTGCCGGTGACCGTGGAACTTTGGCCCGATGCGATCAATGCGATGGCGAAAAGCAGGGGGGCAATTTTGTTGCCCAGCAGCGGGGAAAGGAGCCGGTAGGCTTCCTGGATGCTGGCGATGTAGGTCCGGCCAACCCGGAAGAACACCGCTGCCGCCAGCACCAGGATGGCCATATTGACCAGGAAGGCGAGGTTCAGGGCAATGGCCGAATCGGCGAAGTTCAAGCGGAGGGCCTGGCGGATCCCCTTTTGGTCCCGGGAGATCTTACGGGTCTGGACGAGAGCGGAATGGAGGTAGAGGTTATGGGGCATCACCGTAGCCCCGATGATGCCGATTGTGATATACAATGCTCCTGGGTCCGCAAACCTGGGAACCAGCCCGGCCGCGATGGCGCTGCCGGAGGGTCGGGCAAGGATCAGTTCGTAAAGGAAGACTGCCCCGATGATCCCGATCAGCGAAATGATGAAGGCTTCCAAACGCCGCATCCCCAAACGCTGGAGCCCGAAGATGATGAAAGTATCGCCCACGGTCAGTATCACTCCGGCGATCAGGGGAAGGCCGGTGAGCAGCTGGATGCCAATGGCCATACCGAGCACTTCGGCCAGATCGCAGGCCGCAATGGCGATCTCGGCGAGCAGGTAGAGGATAAAATTGATGGCCGGGGGGTAGGTCTCCCGGTTTGCCTGGGCCAGGTCCCTGCTCCTGACGATGCCCAGCCGGGCGCTCAGCACCTGGAGCAGTAGGGCGATCAGGTTGCTCATCATCAGCACCCAGATCAGGGTATAGCCGTATTTGCTGCCGCCCACCAGGTCGGTCGCCCAGTTGCCGGGATCCATATACCCTACGCTGATCAGGTAAGCCGGTCCGAAGAATGCAAAAATCTTGCGCCAGGGGGCCTGCGGCCGGGTGGTGTCCACCGAATGGTGCACCTCGCTCAGGGATTCATGGGCGGCCTCCTGCTTTTGGATTGGTTCTGACATAGATATGCTTTGCGATCTGTTCGCTGATGGTTAAAGGGGATCTTTTTTTGACCCGGATCTCCACGGAATGGTCGAAATCATGGCGTTCCAGGATATCCAGCTGGGCCCCCGGCCGGATCCCGTTCCGGTCCAGGAACTTCAGGAGGCTGGCGGACTGGTCGGTAACCGTGGCCACTTCCAGTTTTTTATAATCCAGGACGTTCAGCAGGTTTTCCTGGATTGTTCTGGGTATCCTTCCTGATGCATCGGGGATGGGGTCGCCGTGAGGGTCCACCTGGGGATTTCCCAGCAGGTCGCTCAGCCTTTCGGTCAGCTTCACGCTGCGGACATGTTCCAGCTCTTCGGCGATTTCATGGACCTCTTCCCAGCTGAATTTGAGCTGGTCCACGAGGAAACATTCCCAAAGTCGGTGACGGCGGATGATTAGCAGGGCGGCCTTGAGCCCCTGCGGGGTCAGGGTGAGGCCCCGGTATTTTTCATATTCCACGAGTTGCTTGTCCCTGAGCTTTCCCGACATGTCCGTAACGGAAGCCGGAGTGGTCCCGATGGCAGCAGCCAGGGCGGTGGTCGAAACCACCGCGTCCTTGCGCAGGAGCATATAGATCGTCTTGATGTAGTTCTCCTCGGTGAAGGTCAGGGCCATCCTCCAAAATTTAGACAAATCTAAATAATTATTTTAACTGGTCAAAACACTACCCATAACCCCTTCCCGGCATGGCTTTTGAGGCTTCATAAAATTCGGGTTCGGAAACCCTGCGGTCTTGCCGCAGGGAGGAGAACCACTTCCTTTTTAAGTTCTTTTTGTATTTTTGCTGGTAGGTCTTTTACATGCTATCGGGTTGCCCGAGGAAATCTTCTCGGGACGTAAAAGCATAAGAGTTACGATAGAGAAACGGTTTAACAGGCACTCTTTTTTTGGCGTTGCCGTAAATCAGCGCATAAGAGCCGGATGGTCGGTGCAATGGTGGCATTGAATCCAGGTTTAAATTCTGTATCCGTAGTGCATGATTAACGCCCTGCACTCTTGGTGCAGCGTAGTTTACGCTTTTTGTGTAGGTTTGAATGCAATCCCTGAAGGGATTTCCCGTTTTTCGGATTGACTCCATGAGAATCTTCGCGGCCTGCTGCCTGATCCTGGTCCTCCTTACCCCGGCCTGCCATTCGGAAAAAGGCCAGGAACCCATGACCCCTTCCCGGGTTAAGACCTTCGGGGATTTCCTGAAACTGTTCCCGGAGATCCACCTTCCTTACCATCTGGGAGCCGATACGCTCGACCTCCGAACACCGGATTCCCTATCCCTCCCTCCCGACCTGGTTGCCCGTTTCTTTCCCGATACCCTGCTTCGGGGAATTTCCAGGCACCGGGACGGAATGAAGTTTTTCCCCATCGGCGCCACATCGGATTCCCGGCTGAGATACCTTTTGATCCGGGTCGGGGACCGGAGCCAGAAGGATGGGATTCTCTGCACTTTTGACGATAAGGGAAAATTCCTGGGCAGGTTGCTCGCAGGGCGGGTGATTTCAAAAACGAATAACATCCTTGTCACTACCGAACTGGACAAGCAGATGGACATCACCGTCAGCGAGGAACAGAGGCTGGGTCCGGGGAAGACCCTGCTCCGGGAGCGGGTTTACTCGGCCAATCCGGGCGGGGGTTTCTCCCTGATCCTGGTCAATTCCAATGAACCCCTCAATCCCCAGCAACTTTATAACCCGATTGACTCGCTTCCTTCTGCACACCGGTTTTCCGGAGATTATACTGCCGGGCACATGAACCTGGTTTCCATCCGGGATGCCAAAAACCAGAGCAACTTCCGGTTCTTCATTCATTTCAGTAAGGACCGGGGTAATTGTACCGGAGAGGTGGACGGGACCGCCCGATGGACCGGTTCAGGGGACGGGCTCTTTAAGGAGAAATCGGGGCCCTGCCAGATCCGCTTCAGTTTCAGTTCCGGGAAAGTA